>DATFAE010000228.1:0-3359 GCA_035254945.1 Arthrobacter sp.
TCCTCTATGCGGCTTCATCTGCCTGCTCAACGCGCGATCCGTACGGTTCACACACCCATCGAGCTGGTGGTTAAGCTGTGTGGATGGCGACAGTTATTCTCGTGCGGCACGGCCGCACCACAGCCAACGCGACTGGACTGCTGGCCGGTCGGGCCGCGGGTGTCAGCCTGGACCAGGTTGGGCGGGAGCAGGCGGCTTTGGCCGCAGAGCGGCTCGCGGCAGTGCCCTTGGTTGGGGTGGTATCAAGCCCTCTCGAGCGTTGTCAGCAGACCGCCCAGCTCATCCTCGATCGCCAGGCTGGCACTCCGTACGCGCCGTTGGAACCCGATCTTACCGAGTGCGATTACGGCCAGTGGCAGGGCCGCACGCTCAGTGATCTCGCAACCGAAGATCTGTGGCCGGCTGTGCAATCGCAGCCGTCCGCCGTCATCTTTCCCGGCGGTGAATCCATGGCCGGGATGCAGGCCCGGGCGGTAGCAGCCATTCGACGCCACGATGCAGCCTTCGAAGCCGAGTACGGGCCAGGAGCCGTATGGGTGGCAGTGAGTCACGGTGACATCATCAAATCAATCGTCGCCGACGCACTGGGCATGCACCTCGACCTGTTCCAGCGCATTAACGTGGGCCCTGCCTCGGTATCAATCGTGCGCTACAGCACGAGTCGGCCAAGCGTCTACGCGACCAACACCGACGGCGGGGATCTGTCCTGGCTGTCGAACGGCATCCACTCCGGCGATGCGCCGGTGGGCGGCGGTGCAGGACAACAGGCGCCGTGAAGCGCCTGTGCCTAAAATGCTCTTATGCCTACACGTGTTCATGAGTTTGCCTGGCCTGATCGGGTCGTCGTTGGCACCATTGGCCTTCCGGGGGCACGGACGTTCTACCTGCAGGTGCGGGCAGGGAGCCAGATCGTAAGTATCGCCATGGAGAAGCAGCAGTCGGCCCTGCTCGCAGATAAAATCGACGAAATTCTCGACCAGCTTCTCAACGTCGAGGGCAACCCTCACAGCGTTCCCACCGGTACTCCCATTGAATTGGTTGACAATGACCAGCTTGAGGCCGTTCAGGAGCAGTTTCGGACCGGCGCCATGAGTTTAGGTTGGGACCCGACGACGGCGCAGGTCGTCATAGAGGCCTACCCGATCACCGATGTCGACGCTGATAGCGACGAATCGCTTGGTGAGGACACTGATGTGCCCGAAATGCTGCTGGTCCGGATGCCGGTTGGCACCGCCCGCGCATTCGCTAAGCGCACGCGTGAGGTTGTGGGCGCCGGGCGTCCCGCGTGCCCGCTCTGCGGTCACCCCATGGACGCCGACGGGCACGTCTGCACTCTGCCCGAGGTCTGATGCACGCGCCCCACCTTTTGACGGCCGAGCTGACGCTCACCGGGCGGATTACGACGGCGTCGAACGCCACCTTCCTGGGCAGCATCGGCGACACGGCGGTGGTCTATAAGCCGATAGCCGGGGAGAAACCGCTGTGGGATTTTCCTGACGGCTCCCTTGCCCACCGGGAGGTCGCCGCCTACCTGGTCTCGGAGGTCCTCGGCTGGAACGTGGTGCCTCGCACCTGGCTGCGCGCTGGTCCGTTCGGCGAAGGGATGGTGCAGTTGTGGCAGGAGAAAGATCCCGACCAGAACGCGGTGGACCTCGTTGCGTCGGACGATGTACCGGAGATCGGTTGGAAACACGTCCTCGAAGGTCAGGATGAGACCGGACGGATGGTCGCCCTCATACACGAGGACTCTCCGGCGCTCAGGCGCATGGCGGTGTTCGACGTCGTCGTGAACAACGCCGACCGCAAAGGCGACCACATCCTTGCCATGGCGGACGGACACCGGCACGGCGTGGACCACGGGCTTACCTTTCACCGTGACCACAAGCTGCGCACGGTGCTGTGGGGGTGGCTGGGCGGCGCCCTGACCGTCGAGGAGCTTGAGGGCATCGACCGTGTCAGGGAAGGACTGGACGGTGAACTGGGCCGAAACCTGGCGGACCTGCTCAGCGCCGAGGAAATTTCGTCGGTCGCCGCGCGCTGCGCCCGGTTGCGCTTGGCGGGCCGGTTCCCGGCTCCGAGCGGTGAGATGCCCGCGGTGCCCTGGCCGCTTTTCTGAGGGAGTTACGGCCCGGATTCGCCAGCCGGCGTGGTCGACGCCGAAGCACCCGTTAACACGAATGCCCCGCACGCTTGGCGTGCGGGGCATTCGAAGGCTCAGCAGCGGGCTTCCGACCTAGAAGTCCCAGTCCTCATCTTCGGTATTAACAGCCTTGCCGATCACATACGAGGAACCCGACCCGGAGAAGAAGTCGTGGTTCTCGTCAGCATTCGGTGACAGGGCCGAGAGGATGGCCGGGTTCACGTCGGTGACCGAAGCCGGGAACATGGCTTCGTAGCCGAGGTTCATCAGCGCCTTGTTGGCGTTGTAGTGCAGGAACTTCTTGACGTCCTCGGCGAGGCCCACGCCGTCGTAGAGGTCGTGCGTGTACTGGACTTCGTTTTCGTACAGCTCGAAGAGCAGTTCGAAGGTGTAGTCCTTGATTTCCTGCTTGCGCTCCTCGGACAGGCCCTCCAGGCCCTTCTGGAACTTGTAGCCGATGTAATAGCCGTGCACGGCCTCGTCGCGGATGATCAGGCGGATCAGGTCGGCAGTGTTCGTCAGCTTGGCCCGTGAGGACCAGTACATGGGCAGGTAGAAGCCCGAGTAGAACAGGAAGCTCTCCAGCAGCGTGGAGGCCACCTTGCGCTTCAGGGGATCGTCGCCCTGGTAGTAGTCCATGACGATCTGGGCCTTCTTCTGAAGGTTCTCGTTCTCTGTGGACCAGCGGAACGCCTCGTCGATCTCCTTGGTGGAGGCCAGCGTGGAGAAGATGGAGGAATAGCTCTTCGCGTGCACCGATTCCATGAAGGCGATGTTGGTGTAGACAGCCTCTTCATGCGGAGTGAGGGCATCCGGGATCAGGGAGACGGCGCCGACGGTGCCCTGGATGGTGTCCAGCAGGGTCAGGCCGGTGAAGACGCGCATGGTGAGCTGCTGCTCGGCCGGCGTCAGCGTGTTCCATGACTGGACGTCGTTGGACAGCGGCACCTTCTCCGGCAGCCAGAAGTTGTTGACCAGGCGGTTCCAGACGTCCACGTCCTTGTCGTCCTGGATGCGGTTCCAGTTGATTGCTTCGACATGCGTCAGCAGCTTGACCTTCTCGGTCATGTCATCCCCTAAACGTTGGGTTGGTCTTTGAAGTTAAGCGTACGACGGCGGGCGGGCGCCCGCCGTCGTACTTTACTGTTTAGTTGAAGCTACAACTAAAGCATGCACGAAACACAACCCTCCACCTCAGTTCCCTCCAGCGCAAGCTGGC
>DATFAE010000229.1:0-1675 GCA_035254945.1 Arthrobacter sp.
GCCATCCACCCGTCCCCACCCCGGACGCTCTCTCATTACCTGCAGGTTTTTGGGCAACGCTCTATCACTACCTGCTCGAGGTGCGGGCCGCCGTCGTGCGTTCCTGCCGGTTACTGTCCTCCCCGCGTTGCTCCGATAGCCGCCGCCCAAAGGGGCGCCGCGGACGACGGCGTGTCCCGGCTCGGAGCGGTCACCGGCGGGAGTTGCGCTTCCCCCCTTAAATGGCAGAAAGCGTGGCCGCTGGGACGTGCATTCCCCCGTTCGGCACGGAGGAGATCATCCCAGCGGGCACGCTTAGTACCCACACGGCGTCGTGGCCCGGGCTACCGTCCCCCTTCGATCTTCCGGTTGCGCTGCTCCTGCGCCATCGGCCCGTAGGGATAGACGCCGACGCGCGGCTGGCTGGCCTCGGTCAGCCGTGCCGTTTCCTCAGGGGTCAGTTCGAGGTCCGCAGCAGCAAGGTTGTCCGCCAGTTGTTCGGTGTTGCGGGCGCCCAGGATCACGGACGTGACCGCGGGCCGGTCCGCCAGCCAGGCCAGCGCCACCTGCGAGGCGCTCACGCCATGGTCAGCGGCAATCTTTTCCACCGTTCCGATCACATCCCAGGTGCGGGGGTCATCGTTGCGGGCCTGCCATGCTTCCATACCGCGCTTTGGGTTTTCGCCGAGCCTCGTGGCGCCGGCGGGAGGCTCGTCGCGCCTGTACTTGCCGGACAGCCAGCCGCCGCCCAAGGGCGACCACGGGAGCAGGCCGATGCCCGCATCCAGGGACGCCGGCACCACCTCCCACTCGATCTCGCGGACCAGCAGGCTGTACTGCGGCTGCAGGGTGACGGGCGGGCTCCAGCCGTGCGACGTGGCCAGGTGGACAGCTTTGGTGACCTGCCATCCCAGGAAGTTGGAGAACCCGTAGTAGGCGATCTTGCCGTTGCTGACCGAGTCGTGCAGGAAGCGAAGCGTCTCTTCCAGCGGTGTGATCGGGTCCCACGCGTGCATTTGGTAGAGGTCAATCTGCTCCACTCCCAGGCGGCGGAGGGAATCATCCAACGCCCGCGTCAAGTGGCGGCGGGACGTGCCGACGTCGTTCGGGGCCGCTCCCATCGGAAAGCGGCCCTTGGTGGCGAGCACGACGCGGTCCCTGGCGTCAGGCCGTTCCGCCAGCCAGCGGCCGATGATCTCCTCCGAAACGCCGGCGCTGTACACGTCCGCGGTATCGATGAAGTTGCCGCCGGCGGCGACATAGTCATCCAGGATGGCGCGGGATGTTTCTTCGGTGGCCTCGGCCCCGAACGTCATGGTGCCCAGCGCGTAGTTCGAAACCACGGCGCCGCTGTTGCCCAGTGTGCGGTACTGCATTTTGCGCCTCAATTCTCGGTGGGTGTGGTGCTGTTGGGGTGGTACGTCCGCCAGCTGTGTTCAGGTTCGAAGCCCAGCAGCCTCCTTGCTTTGCCGATGGCAAGCATGGTCTCGTGTTCGCCCAGTTCCTTGGTCACCGGGACGTTGGGGAACACTTCCGCGGCGAGGCTGGCGCTGGAACGGCTCATCACTGTGTCCGCGTTGGCGATGATAAAGGCCTCGAATCCGGGCTTGCCGTTTTCCAGGGCCTTCGCCACGGCCTGCGCTCCATCACGGCCGTCGATGTAGCCCCACAGGTTCCACTTGCGCAGCGTGGCGTC
>DATFAE010000230.1:0-3054 GCA_035254945.1 Arthrobacter sp.
GGATTCATCATGGTCCTGGTGGGGCTATATGCCTTCGTTGTGGGACTCAAGCTTGGACTGTTCCCGCTCGGGACCCTGATGGCGGAGCAGCTGATCGAACAGGGAGTGCCGGCCCTGATCCTGCTGTTCGCGCTGCTCATCGGCTTTGCCGTCACCATGGCCGAACCTGCCTTGGTGGCCATCGGAGAACAGGCGCAGGATGCATCTCCGGGCAAGATCAGCGCGTTCGCCGTCAGGGTGATTGTCGCCGTTGGTGTCGCCCTCGGGATCGGCTTCGGTGTCTACCGCATTCTGGTGGGAGGGCCGTTCCACTACTTCATCATGGCCGCCTACGCCGTCGCGATCGTGCTCGTGTTCTTCGCCCCGAAATACATCATCGCGCTGGCCTTCGACCTCGGCGGGGTGACGACGTCGGAGGTCACAGTGCCGCTGGTGACCGCCCTCGGGATCGGCCTTGCGGCAGCCGTGGAGGGACGGAACGTGCTGATCGACGGGTTTGGCCTGATCGCGTACGCCTCCATATTTCCTGTCATCTCGGTCATGGCGTATGCCATGGTGATGGAGAGATTTCCCCGCCTAAGGAGGGAACCGGCATGAAATTCACAGCAGTTATCGTTATCGCCCCGGACGAGCTTGAAGACAAGGTGATTGAACACGCCCAGCGGGCCGGCGCCACGGGGGTGACCATTTTGCCGGGCAAGGGCATCGGGGGCGAGGCCAGGAAGACGTTTTTCGGGCTCACCTTCGAAGGGACGCAGTCCGTGCTGCTGATGGTCGTGGGAACGCACCTGACCGCACCGATCCTGAAGGAACTGCACCAGGTACTGGTGAGGGGGACCGAATCCCGGGGCCTTGCCTTCGCGATCCCGATCGAGCACCTGACCGGGATCGATATGCGGCAGGTGGTCAGGTTCGAGGAGCATCTGCGCCGCGACGGCGCCTGAGCCGGTCCAGTACTTTACGAGGAGGAAGAAGATGCTCACTGTCAAAGATGTCATGGTCTCCGAGGTCGTCACGATCTCCCCTTACAGCACACTGCGGGAGGCACTGTCGACGATGAAGGAGCGCCAGGTGAAGAGCCTGGTGGTGGAACGGCAGCACGCCCACGACGCCTACGGCATGCTGAGCTACAGAGAACTCCTGGACACCGTCGTTGCCCAGGAAGGGGATGTGGACCTCCTGAACGTCTATGACGCCGCCACCATCCCCGCGATCACCGTAAACCAGCAGCTGTCGGTGCGTCAGGCGGCGGCCCTGATGAGCCGCTACCGCCTCAGCCGGTTGGTGGTGGTGGAGGGCAACCAGCTCGTCGGGCTGCTGGCTATGAATGACATCCTCGCCCGGCTCATGGAGGAACTAACGTGACATTCACCCGGCTGCGCTGACCGCTACGTCGGCGATGGACATTGTCTTGTCGGGACTACTCGAGGACGCACCGAATGGACCAGAACTCCCCGGATGCCCGCCCCCGCTTCTTCCTGCTCGGAGGGGGAAGTTCTTCTGAGTTGCTGCGCATCGGTTCTATCCTGCGCAAAGAGACTGTCGGTGGCGCGCTGCTCGTGGCAGCTGCGATCATCGCGCTGATCTGGGCAAACTCCTCGCTGTCTGCCGGCTACTTCCAGCTGAGGGACTTCCGGGTCGGATACGAACCGTGGCATCTGGAGCTCAGCCTGGGCGAGTGGGCGTCGGACGGTCTGCTGGCCATCTTCTTTTTCCTCGTCGGCCTTGAACTTAAGCGGGAGTTCCTGATCGGGGATCTGCGCGAGCCCAGCAAGTCGGTCGTGCCCGTTGCCGCTGCCGCCGGTGGGGTCACTGTTCCCGCCATCATCTATTCCATGGTCAACCTGACCAGTCCCGAAACGCTGAGGGGATGGGCAATCCCAACAGCGACGGACATCGCCTTCGCCGTCGCAGTTCTGGCCCTGATCGGGTCGCACCTGCCGGGCGCGTTGCGGATTTTCCTCCTGACACTCGCCGTGGTTGATGACCTGATCGCCATTGGCATCATCGCGCTCTTCTACTCGCAAGACATTCGTCCGGCACCGCTGCTGCTGGTGCTTCTCGCCTTGGGCTCCTACACCCTTCTTGCGCACAGGTACCGGCGGTTCTTTACTACACGGGCAGCGGCCTGGCTGATCCTGCTTCCCCTGGGCGCTGCAGCCTGGGTGCTGGTCCACAATTCAGGCATTCACGCAACTGTTGCAGGAGTCATCCTGGGCTTCGCCGTCCCGCTCGCGAGCTCCCAGTGCGGACCGCAGCCCGGTGGCGGGTTAGCCGAGATCCTGGAGCACCGGCTCCGCCCCGTTTCAGCTGGTATCGCCGTGCCGGTGTTTGCCTTCTTTGCCGCCGGTGTCCAGGTGGGCGGCCGGGACGGGATCGGATCCCTGTTCTCGAACCCGGTAACCCTCGGGATCATCATCGCCCTGGTGGTGGGCAAGCCAGTCGGAATTCTCGGAACGGTCTGGCTCCTGACCAAGGCCACCAGGGCCAGACTGGACCGCTCCATCAAGTGGATCGATATTTTCGGGGTTTCGCTCCTCGGCGGGATCGGCTTCACCGTTTCCCTGCTGGTCGCGGAACTCAGCTTCGGCCACGGCAACAACTACAGTGACCAGGCGACGACAGGGATCCTGGCGGCGTCCCTCATCGCCTCACTGCTGGCCGCTGCAGTCCTGCTGCCCAGGAACCGGCACTACCGACGCACCAACCCGCCCCGGCCTGCCAGCGCGGCCGGCCCAGGCTCCGGAGAGTCTTCGCATTCGGCTGCATGAACTGGCACGGCACGCAGCGGGCCTCGCACCGTGCCGGGCCGGCCCGTGTCTCGGAAAGACTTCGGCGTCTAGCGCCTGCTCGCTTAGTGCAGATAAGGCTCAAGTTGAAGCACAAAAATGTCCTGGATGTTATCTGCGCCGCCGTCATAGGTTCCCTGACCCAGCCCCAGGCCATCGTCGCCGGCCTGCCGGTGGACGGGCAGCTGAGGATCGTGGGCCGCTCCACGATCCTCTCAACCCGTTCAGGGCGTGAGCTGGGCCGCCAGCTCCGCCCCGCGCAGCC
>DATFAE010000231.1:0-3184 GCA_035254945.1 Arthrobacter sp.
CGGTGCACCAGCTTTCCGAGGCTCTCGGGGTCGTCAGGATCGTCGAGCCGCGCCGGCCGTCGTCGTCGCCGTGTTACCAACAGGGGTGGCCCCGGCCACAGAAATGGGGTAGAGCCACCACCCGCGTACCGAGGGGCTAAGCCCAGGACTGGTCCCGCGAGATGCAGTCCGACCCGACCCCAGCGATCTGGATTGACGAGATGTCGTTCTTAGCGTTCCAGATCGACAAGTTGTAGCGGGTGCCGGGAAACAGGCCGCCCCCGCCAACGCCGCTGTAGTAGGCGCAATTAGCGTCCCTGTACAAATAGAGGGTGTGGCCGCTGTTGTTGATCACCGAGGCGGCGTTGTTGTTGACCTGGACACCCCATCCGCTCCGCCCGGCCGGGCCGTCCGTGAACAACTCATTCCCCATGCCGGCATCGCTGTATACGTAGTCCGCCCGTGCACCTTGGAAATCCGAATTGAAATAGAAGCACACCCGTCCCGACGGACACTCCGTCCCCGAGCCCGAAGCGCTGGCTGCCGGCGCCCCTGCCAGGAATGCAACAGCCCCCAAAGCCAGCACAGCCCCTGTGGTCGCTGTCTTGCGCATCAAAAGTTTCACGAATTTCCCCAATCACTATCGGTAGCGGACTCATCATCCGGGTGCCCGTCGCAGGCCCGCGATCATTCTGCGGCACTTCCGCACGCGCAGCTATGGGTACAACTGCCCTAACGATCCGTGGTCAAGAGCTTGCCGTTTCAGGATCCGATCCGTGCACGGCCCTAGGGGGCATGCACGGGTATAGCCCTTGATTCCAGGCCTGCCATACTCCAAATGGGCGCCGCGGCTGGAACTCGGTCCGGACAGCGGAGTCTTCACCATCGTCTATGGGGAGGACGACCAGCCGACATCCGGGACGGTTACCCTCCACGGGTCACTTCCTGTTCTGCCCGCCGGCGTGCTTCGGGCGGCAAGAACTTCCGGATCCGACGCTGTGACATGGCAGCCGGAGCCGGGCCTGCGGATGGCGGTCGTCGCGCGCCCGGCGGCGGGCAAAGTCGTGGTCGCCGGACAATCATTGGCGCCCTTTGAGGACCGGGACCGGATGGTCCTGCTGTTCCTGTCAGCCGGTTGGCTGGGCAGCCTGGTTGTCCTGGCTGCCGGCTACGCTGCCAGTGCCTTCGTTGCCCACCGTCCGCTCCAAAACCCTCGCCGACAGGTCCCTTAGGCCGCCGGGGCGGGCCGCGTAAACGTGCGCGCGGCCCGTGAGGCCGCGATGGTGCTCGCCCCGATGCTGATGAGGGCCCCGAGGAGCAGGGCGGCGGCTTCTCCCGGTTCCAGCAGATGCAATTGGGAGCCGATGGTGGCGGCGGCAACCGGCACTCCCAGCTGGGATGCTGCAAGCACCGCGAGCGGCATAGGCTGGCCGAGCAGCCGCAGGCTTCCATGGACCAGGAGCGTTCCAAACCCCAGGCAAATCCCGAGGAGAATCATCCTGGGGCTTCCCGCAAGGGTGTGCAAGTCAAGCGATGCGCCCAGCCATACGAAGAACACCGGCCCTAGAAAGCCATCGCTGACGGCGAAGAGTTGATGGGCCAGCCGCCGGGGTTCTCCCACCGCTGCGACCACCAGACCGAAGGAGAACCCGGCCAGCATGATGGACACGTGGCCCGCGACGGCAAGCCCGGAGAGCGCGAAGAGCAAGGCAAGCTGGATCCTGAGCTCCAAAGCGAACTTCCGGTCCTCGGACACGTCGTGCATCCGTCCGCGCGTGCCGCTGCGCTCCAGCCAGCGAAGGACGAAGAACAGGACCGCAGCGCACGCCGCGACCACGGCTGCCCCGACGGCCGCCCTCGGCGCATTGGGTGGGTCGACAGCAAGCGGAAGCGCCACTATGCAGGCGATGTCTGCTACCGCCACTTGCGCCGTCGTCGTCAGGACCTTTGGGCCTGTCAGCCGCAGCGAATCGAAGATCGGCAGGACCAAGGCCGCCGAAGAGGAAGCGAGCAGAACGATGTAAAGGGGAGCATGTCCGGTTCCAAAGGCAAAGGCAATGACAATTCCGACGGCGGCCGCGAGCGCCGCGGCGATGCCGGCACGCAGGGCACCACCGCCCAGTGCGGGGCGGATGGCTGTGTCGCGCACGGGGACATGCGTCCCGGCAACGAACATGATGAGGGCGAACCCGACGTCGGCCACAAAGGTGAACGTGGGATCCGAGGAATCCACCATTCCCAGTCCCGTGCGCCCGATGGCGATGCCGGCCAGCAACTGCCCCAGCACCACGGGAAGGCGCCATTTTTGGGACAGCGCCAGCAGCGGACCGAGGAGCGCGACCGCGGCGATCAACGAAAGCTGAAAGAACGACACGTCCCTCCTTCTGCCGACGTTGCGGTTCGTTTGCGGTGATCAGCGGGGCGCTCTCTCACTTAACGCTGGTTTTCGACGAACGCTCTCTCACTGACGATCGCTCTTGTGGGCGAGCCGCTGCAGCTGCCACCGGTGCACGTCGGGCAGCCAATCCAACGGGGCCGAAGGGCCCACCCGCGGGTCGTCGGGGACACCGCCGTCGAGCAGGGCCTGGACGTACGCGCGGTCCTGGTGGATCCGTGCCCGCAGCTGCCCGGCTCCGCCGATGGCGCCGTGAACCAGGACGCCCTCAGCGACTTGCTTCAGCATGAAATGCCTTCCGTTTATGGTGTGCAACCGCTGGTTGCGACGGTATTAGCTGGTGGCGGCAGGTGCAAGCGCTACGGGGCAACGAGGATGGGGGAAGAAGACCGGGTTTCGGCAGGCTCAACCACCGGGAACCTATGCCATTCTGGAGACGGTCATCTAGAGACTCATCGGTATAACGCTTGGGGGAGCAGACATGAGCAAAAGACGACGCTGGCAGTTGGCCGCATTCGGGACGCTGGTGGTGGCAGTGACGCCCAACGTCCTGATCAAGATCGCATGGCTGGCGGGCTCGGACTTTGGCATGAAGCCTGGTACCGGCGTGGGCGTTATGGGAACCCCGCGCTTCATTATCGGCAACATCATCACCATCGGCATGGATGTCCTGGCTGTGGTGCTGGGGCTGGCACTAATCCAACCGTGGGGCCGGCGCGTCCCCGCATGGTCGGTCTTCATAGTCGGCGGCGCCGCAACGGGGCTACTGGCTCCGATCCTTCTGGGGCTCCCCGTGGGCAGTCTCCTGCA
>DATFAE010000232.1:0-4407 GCA_035254945.1 Arthrobacter sp.
TAGTGTCCACAATCGCCTCGTCGATACCTTCGACGGCGGCCGGGGAAAACTCCAGAATAGTCATGATGTCACGGGCAGCGTCGACGACGTCCGCATAACCCAAACACACCAGCAGGGCGCTGGCTGGTTTTGGGACGAGCTTCATCCGCGCGCCCACAATGATGGCGCAGGTTCCCTCGGAACCTGCGAGGGCGCGAGCGATGTTGAACCCGTTTTCCGGGAGCAGGTTGGCCAGGTGATAGCCGGAGACTTGCCGCTGGATCCGTTCGAGTTCCAGGCGGAACTCGGACAAGTGGCTGTGGGCCAGTTGCTTAAAGGAGGCGGTCAATGCACCGGCACGTGCTGCCGAGGCATTGTCCTCAGGATCGGTGGCACGCAACCCCGTGGCGGTGGCGGTCAGGCGGGCGCCGTCGGAGGTGACGACATCGATCTCCACTACGTGGTCAGATATCCGGCCATAGCGGACGGAGTGGTTGCCGCACGCATCATTGCCCAGAGAGCCGCCCACGGTGGCGCGGTTCTTGGAGGACGGGTCCGGGGCGAACGTGTACCGGTTGCCAGTGGCCTTTTCCACCTCCCGGGAGAGGACGGCGAGCACCACCCCGGGGTCGACGCTTACGGTCCCGGTAGCTTCGTCGATCTCGTGGACAACGTTCATGTGCCGGGAGAAGTCCAGTATCACGCCTGGACCCATGGCGTTGCCGGCCATGGAGGTCCCGCCGCCGCGCCCAATTAGCGGCGTTGCGGTTTCACGGCAGGCAGCAACGACCGCGACGACGTCCTCAACCGTCCGTGGAAACACTACGGCAAGTGGTGCTACCCGGTAGTTGGAAGCGTCATAGGAGTATTCCGCGAGGCGGCGCGGCGAGCTGTCGGCGGCCACGCCTGCCGATGCCAGACGTGCTAGCACAGCAGGGGAACCGGCAACTGGTGCACCGGTCCGGCGGGTACCCGTTGCCGGTCCTGCGGGGGAGCGAACAGCATCAATCATGGCGGGGCTCAGGATCCAGTGGAAACGGTTACGGCTGCGGTGACGGTGGCGATGGCGTTTTCGAAGCGTTCGAGGCCGGTGGTGATTTCTTCGGCGGTGACGATGAGGGCGGGGATGAGGCGCACGACGTTGCCGGCGGGTCCGCAGGTGAGTGTGAGCAGGCCGTGGTTGGTGGTGGCCTGTTGGACTGCTGCTGCGGTTGCGGCGTCGGGGGTGCCGTCTTCGGCGGTGAATTCGATGCCTTGCATCAGGCCTTTACCGCGCACGTCGCCGATGACGGGGAAGCGGGCCTGGATGTCTTTGAGTCCGGTCTGGAGCTGCTCGCCGCGGATCCGGGAGTTCTCGACGAGCCCTTCGTCGCGGACGACATCGAGGGTGGCGACGCCGGCGGCGGCAGAGACAGCGTTCCCGCCGTAGGTTCCGCCCTGGGACCCGGGCCAGCCTTTGGACATCAGCTCGGTGGAGGCGGCTATGGCGGAGATCGGGAACCCGGAGGCGATGCCCTTGGCGGTGATCAGGATGTCCGGGGTTGCGGTGGAGTACTGGTGTCCCCAGAACTTGCCCATCCGGCCCACGCCTGCCTGGACTTCATCGAAGATCAGCTGGATGCCGTGCCGGTCGGCGCGTTCGCGCAGTCCTTCCAGGAACGCCGCCGGGGTGGGCAGGTATCCGCCGTCACCGAGGGCCGGTTCGATCAGGAACGCCGCAGTATCGTTAGGCGCGGTCCGGGTCTGGAACAGGTAGTCCAGTTCCTTCAACGCGAATTCCACCGCGGCCGCCTCATCCCAGCCGTAGCGGTAGGCGTACGGGAAGACGGACATGTGCACCCCGGACATCAGGGGGGAGAAACCGGCAGAGAACTTCGTTCCGGCAGTGGTCAGCGACGCCGCCGCCACCGTCCGGCCATGGAAACCGCCCTGGAACACGACAATGTTCGGCCGGCCCGTGGCCATCCTCGCCAAGCGGATCGCAGCTTCAACGGCCTCCGATCCGGAGTTGGCGTAAAACACCGAATCCAGGCCCTCGGGCAGTACCTCACCAAGCTTCTCGGTCAGCGCCAGCAAGGGCTTGTGCATCACCGTGGTGTACTGGGCGTGGATGATCTTCCCCACCTGCTCGCGGGCAGCCTCCACTACCCGCGGATGGCAATGACCCGTGCTCGTCACACCGATGCCGGTAGTGAAATCAAGATACGACTTTCCATCAGTCGCATGAATCCAGCTGCCAAGGGCATGATCAACAACCAACGGGGTCGCTTGCTTCAGAAGAGGGCTAAGAGAAGTCATGCATCCAATGATGCGCATCACATCATCCTATTGTCAACAATCGGCAGATTGGGTTAGGGTGATGAGGTGGATACAACGAGCAAGCCAGCCAACACGCCCCGCCCAAAGATCGTCATTCTGACGGCGGAGGGCGTTGTTCCTCCCCATAATCTGGAGACCCTTCGATCGCGCGCCGATGTGGTTATGACCGATGCAGCTGGGCTGGCCGAGGCACTGCCCGGAGCGGAGGTCCTCTTCCTTTGGGACTTCTTCTCCACTGCATTGCGTGACGCCTGGGAGCATGCTGACTCGGTGCGCTGGGTGCACGTCGCGGCTGCCGGAGTGGATTCGCTGCTCTTTGACGAGCTGCGGAATTCGGAGGTTTTAGTTACCAACGCCCACGGGGCCTTCGATGGATCAATTGCAGAGTTTGTGCTCGCCTCGATCCTGGCTCATGACAAGCAACTGCATACCAGTAAAGATCTGCAGAACCAAAAGGTCTGGAAGCACCGCGAGGTCCAGCGGACTGCCGGACAGAACGCCCTGATCGTTGGTACCGGGGGAATCGGCCGGGCCACTGCCAAGCTGCTGAAAGCGGTGGGCCTGAATGTTATCGGCGCTGGACGAACTGTGCGCAGCTACGACGCGGACTTCAACGAGGTAGTGGCCAGCGAGGACCTCGTCAGCCACGCCGGCTGGGCAGACCACCTGGTGCTGATTGCACCCTTGACCAAGGATACCCGTGGGATCTTGAGCAGTTCGGTGCTGGCGGCGATGAAGCCTTCCGCCCATGTTGTGAACGTGGGGCGGGGTGCCCTCGTGGACGAAGACGCTTTGGTGGAAGCCCTCCGGGCCGGCAGTATTGCTGCGGCATCACTGGACGTCTTTCACGTCGAACCGCTGCCAGGCGACCATCCTTTTTGGAGCATGAACAACGTCCATATTTCCGCCCATATGTGCGGAGATGTCGTGGGCTGGCGAGAAACCCTCGCGGACCAGTTCGCAGCGAATCTGGATCGCTGGCTCCAAAGCGAGCCACTTCTCAACCAGGTGGACAAAAAACTGGGGTACGTTACAAAATAGCCTGCACCTGAGGGGCAGGTGCCCACATGATGCTACTGGCGGAGCCTGTTCTCCGAGGGGGCCGCAAGTCCCTGGCAACAGCAGTGCTCGGGGGGATCATCAGCCGTGTCGGCAGGCCCGGCTCCTGCTGTTCAGTTTGGTGGAAGAGCTCCTTTTTCGCCGCAGCCCCTAACTGGTTCTCAACAGTTCTGGAGCACAGCACTCCCTGAAACCATGGCCAGTCGCAGGTGGCACTTTGGAATTGGCAGCGCTGCGGCGTGTGCCGACGTGAGAGGCGGGCGCGTGCCAACTTAAGACATGGATCCGCTCCCTATGTGGAACGGGATTTCGCCACAAACCTATTGCGTCCGGAGGTCTACTTCTTCCCATCACCCCCTCGTCCCTAATTCATGGGGCCGACCCAACGTGGGCCCCTATCACCGGTCCTTTCCGCGCACTACTTCCTGAGCGACTGCGCGATCTGTTGCATGATCGTGGGGTCGGAGAGGGTGGTGGCGTCGCCGGGGTCGCGGCCTTCGGCGACGTCCTTGAGGAGGCGGCGCATGATTTTGCCGGATCGCGTCTTGGGCAGTTCCGGAACCACGAGGATGGTTTTGGGCTTGGCGATGGGGCCGATTTCCTTGCCGACGTGGTTGCGGAGTTCCTGGACGATGGCGTCGCCGGAGTCCACGGCGTCGCCGCGGAGGATGACGAAGGCGACGACGGCCTGGCCGGTGGTTTCGTCCGAGGCGCCCACCACGGCGGCTTCGGCCACGGCGGGGTGGGAGACCAGGGCCGATTCGATTTCGGTGGTGGAGAGCCGGTGGCCGGAGACGTTCATAACGTCATCCACGCGGCCGAGGAGCCAGACGTCGCCGTCCTCGTCCTTCTTGGCGCCGTCACCGGCGAAGTACATCCCCGGCCAGCGTGACCAGTAGGTCTCCTGGTACCGCTCGGGGTCGCCGTAGATGCCGCGCAGCATCGACGGCCATGGCCGCGTCAGGGTGAGGTAGCCACCGCCGCGCTCGACCCGGTTGCCGTCGTCGTCCACCACCTCGGCCTGGATGCCGGGCAGGGGGAACGTGGCGG
>DATFAE010000233.1:0-5977 GCA_035254945.1 Arthrobacter sp.
CATCGGACGGGGCAGCAGCCGGGTCACTTCATGCTGCCGGAATGATCCCGGACGTGAGACTGCCGCTGCCGCGGCGGCGTTGCGCCGCTTGGTTGCTGTGGAGGTGCTCATTTCTTGGCTCCCGGTGACTCGGCGTCGTCGAGCTTGACGGCGCGCAGGTAAACAAACAGCGGAATGGCGATCAGCACCAGGGAAACGAAAGCCATGGCAGCGCTCAGCCCGAAGCGGAAGCTCTGGAAGCTGGTGACGTAGGTGAGGATCGGAAGTACCTCGACGTCGGCCGGGGCCGGAACACCGAACAGCACATAGGGGAGCGTGAAATTATTGATGTGGTGCAGCATGCCGATCAGGAAGGCGAGGGCAAGCGGACCCTTAAGGTACGGGAAGATGACGAATCGAAGCTTGTTCCACCACAGGGCTCCGTCCAATGCTGATGCCTCATGGACCTCGTGGTCCACGGATTGCAGTCCGGACAGCGCAAGCAAGTAAATGAATGGCCAGGAGGCCCAGATCTGGACCAGGACCAGCGTCCAGAAAGTCTGGGGCCCGTTGAGCCACAGCCCGGTTTCGATGCCCACAGTTCCCAAGGCCTTGTCCACGATGCCGTCCGGCTGGAACATGGTGCGCCAGATCGTCGCGACCACAAAGGACGGGAGCACATACGGGATCAGGAAGATGGACCGGACCACGGCGCGTCCCCTGAAAGCATTCTGGGTTGCCACGGCAGCCGCGATTCCGAGCGGAAGTGTGACCACCATGGCCAGCAGGGAATAGCTGACGCTCAGCCAGGTCGCGTGGAGGAGCGGCGACGAAGTGAGCGCTTCGACGAAGTTCTCCACCCCGATGAACGGTGAACTGATCCAGCGGCGCAGCGTGTACTGGTCCAGGTTGAGGGTGGACATGTAGATGCCCAGCAAAAGCGGCACCACGATGATGATGAACATCAGTGCCCCGCCCGGGATGAGCATCCACAGTGGGCGGTTGCGTTCGCTCAGGCCCTTGCGGCGGCCCTTGCTCTCGCCGGCAGGCGGCGGACCAGCCACGGAAGAGGCGGTCCGGGAGGCCCGGGTAGCGGCGGAGTCCGCCGCAACCCGGACTTCATTGGAAGCGTCTGTAGACATCAGAACTTATCCCTTGGCGGCCCGGTCAAGGGACGCCTGGCCCTTGGTCTGGGCGTCCTTGATCCGAGTCTCGAGGGCTGACTCGTCGAGCCTGCCGCTGGAAAGATCCGGAATCGACTGGACCGTGACGTTGAGCAGGCCGAGCTGGATGTCGCCCCAAGCACCCGTGAACGGGGTGGCTTTGGACTTGGCGGCGGCATCTGCGATGGGCTTGAGCTTGGGATCAGTGAGGCTGGCCAACGCCTCGGCGTTTGCCGGCAGGTCGCCGAAGGTCTTTTGATAGTTCAGCTGCTCCTCTTTCGAGGTGATCAGCTTGATGTAGGCGAAGGCGAGATCCTTCTCCTTCGAGTAGTCCGCCACCACGAGGTTATCCCCGGAAAGGATGCTCGCGGCTTCCCCGCCGTCACTCTTGGGGCTGGATTCACCCGGAGCGGTAGTGGGCATCAGTGCGTATTCGTACTTCCCTGCCACAGCCGAGTTGTCCAGTGTCGGGATGGAGCTCGACGTCGTCATCATCAGATAACCGGCTTTTCCGCTGGCAAAGGCAGCAACGGCGTTGCTGTTGCTCCACCCGACGGAGGCAGGGTCCACGATTTTGTCATCGGTCAACCAGCCGAAATAAGTCTCGTAAGCCTTCTTGACGGTGGGATCATCCATCTTGAGGTTGTTGCCGTCCACCAGCGGATTGCCGGCCTGGACTGACATGGCCCAGATGAACTTCCACGGGTCATAGGAGTCCTTGTATCCCGTGGCGATGCCGAATGTGCCGTCCTTGGTCATTTTCTTCGCCTGTTCGGCAAGCTCGTCCCAGCTGGTGGCAGGCTTCTCGATGCCTGCGGCTGCCAACAGGTCCTTGTTGTAAGCCATCACGAAGGGGCGGCTGACGAAGGGGATGCCGGCCTGGTGCGCGTCGTCCGGGCCGGAGATGCCCAAGGCTGCAGGGTTGAAGCGGTCCTTGCCGCCGACCTTCTTCCAGTCGTCGTCGGACAAGGTCACAAAGGCTTTGGTGGCGACGGCGGTCGGCGTGAACGTGGTGCCGAGCCCGTAGACGTCAGGGCCCTGCCCTGAAACCACGGAGGTCTGGATGCGCGTCAGCTCGTCATTGGCCGAGGCGAAGGTTTCAAACTTCACGTCGGCCCCGGTCTCTGCTTTGAACTTGGCCGCTATATCGCTCTGCCACTTCTTCTGCTGCTCCGGGTACTGGCTCAGGACGCCGACCAGTACGTTGAGCGTCTTACCCGTGCCATCCACCTTTCCGTCGGCGTTTGTTGAACTGCCAGTAGTTCCTGAGCCGGCGCCGCAGCCGGTCAATGCCAAGGCCGCAGCCGTAACGATTGCCGCGAGCCCGGAAGACGATCTAAACCTCATTGTTCTCTCCTCTAGGACACCCACATGGCCACAACGTCATGTGGCTCGCATCACTGCAGGCGATTCGGAATTCAGTCTAGGGATCAGGCAACATTGCGGCAAGCGATTGCCATAAATTGCCAAAGGTGTTGTGATGGTACCCACAGGCACTGCACCCAAGCCCGTCGCGCACACTGCCCGGGCGATGCGTCGGCCCCATGAAAGGACTTATCCATGAGCTCTGCTGTGGTGGATGCAGGGGATAACGGGTCTGCGGACCGCAGGCCCCCCGCCGAAAGAATGCCAACAATCAAGGACGTAGCCGAGCTGGCCGGAGTGGCCACCTCCACGGTTTCGCGTGCACTGTCCAAGCCGGACCGCGTAAACCGGCACACCCGGGAACGGATCGAAGAAGCCGCAGCCCGGCTCAACTACGTGCCCAGCTCGCAGGCGCGGGGACTCAGTTCAGGTCGCACCGATACGGTAGCGGTCCTGGTGCCGGACATTACCAACCCCTTCTATTTCGACATCATCCGGGGGACCCAGCACCAGCTCAAGGCTGCCGGTCTCACCCAGCTCCTGGTAGACACTGAAGAGTCCAGCGAGATGGAGCTTGAAGCACTTCACAAAATGCGGCGGTCAGCGGACGGATTTATCCTGGCGGCATCGCGCCTGACGGACGCCCAGCTTGCCGAGGTGTCCGGTTCGCAGCCACTGGTTACCATCAACCGGGCCTCAGCGAACGCGCCCACCGTGGTGATCGATACGCCGTCCGCCATGATCCAGGCATTGGAACACCTCGTCTCCCTCGGCCACCACCGGATCTGCTATGTGAGCGGCCCGCCGACGTCGTGGTCCAACTTGCGGCGCTGGAAAATCTTCGAGGAGGACTCCACCCAAAGAGGACTCGAAACTCACAGGATCGGCCCCTTCACGCCGAAAACCACGTCCGGAGCGGCAGCCGCTGACGCTGCCGTGCGCACCGGGGCCACGGCATGCATCGTCTTCAATGACCTGCTGGCCATAGGCATGCTGCAGCGATTGCGCGAGAGGGGCATCCGCGTGCCCGAGGACATGAGCATTGTGGGATGCGACGATATTTTCGGCGCTGATTTCTGCAACCCTCCGCTGACAACCATTTCATCCCCGATCGAGCAGGCTGGCCGCGTTGCCGTTTCGATGCTCCTTTCACAGTTGAATCCGCTCCGCGGCGGAACCACCCGGCGGCTGGCAGTGATGCCCACCCACCTCACGGTCCGCGGCTCCACGGGGCCGGCACCGGAGCCGAGCCCCCGGTAAGTCCTGGCCGGATTCAGCCGGACACAGTTGAGCGTTATTGACACCGCTGGCTAGGCTGGAACACATGCGCGAACTCCAGGCCAGAATCGTTGAAGAAATGGGCGTGCAGCCCCGGATCGATCCCGTCGGGGAGGTGCGCAAACGCGTGACTTTCCTTAAGGACTACCTCAAGGCCACGCACACCAAGGGCTTTGTCCTGGGCATCTCAGGCGGCCTGGACTCATCATTGGCCGGCCGGCTGGCCCAGCTCGCCGTCGAGGAGCTGGAAGCCGAGGGGGTGGAGGCCAACTTTGTGGCGGTGCGCCTGCCGTACGGCGTGCAGCACGACGAGGACGACGCCCAGGCAGCACTGGACTTCATCCGGGCCAAGACTGAGTGGACCTTCAACATCTCCGCCGCCGTCGACGGCTTCGAGGACGAGTTCGAGAAGACGGTCGGCAACGGGATTTCAGACTTCCATAAGGGCAACACCAAAGCGCGCACCCGGATGATTGCCCAGTACGCGCTGGCCGGTGAGCACAACTACCTGGTCATCGGCACCGACCACGGCGCCGAGTCCGTCACCGGCTTCTTCACCAAATACGGCGACGGCGGCGCGGATATCCTGCCCCTGTTCGGCCTGAACAAGCGCCAGAACCGCGAACTTCTCGCCGAACTCGGAGCCCCCGCACGCGTCTGGGAAAAAGTGCCCACGGCCGACCTCCTGGACGGCAAGCCCGGACGCACCGACGAGGACGAGCTGGGTATCACCTACGACCAGATCGACGACTACCTTGAGGGCCGCGATGTCACTGACGAGGTCGCCGAAAAGATCGAAGAAAAGTACCTGCGCACCCGCCACAAGCGCACCGTCCCCGTTACGATCTTCGACAGCTGGTGGAAGCACCAGGGCCCCGAGGAGCCACGGGTCGGCCTCTGACGGGCATGACCCAGCGGAGGAGCTCCTAGGGCAGCAGGACAATCTTGCCGTGGCCGTGGCCGCTGCGGCTGAGTTCCAGCGCCTCGGCCGCCTCGACCAGCGGCACCCGGTGCGCGATGGTGAACGTGATCAGGCCTTCCGCGGCGAGTGTGGCCACGTCCATGATGCGGCCCTCCTGCTGCTTCACAGGGGCGATCCCGGCTTCCTGTGAGTGCTTACCTGGAGCGGTGGTGACGGCACGGCTGGGGTCCGCAAGAAGTTCGACCGTTGCCTCCACCGATTCCTCGGTCCCGGCGGCATCCAGCACGGCGGTGACGGTCCCCGCCTCTTCGGCCGCAGCCCTCACCCGCTCCGCCAGCCCCGGTCCGTAGGTGACGGCCTCCGCTCCCAGCTCGCGCAGGTAGTCCTGGTTGGCTTCCGACGCCGTGCCGATCACGCGTGCGCCGAAGGCCTGGGCAATCTGGACGGCCGCGGAGCCCACACCCCCGGCTGCCGCGTGGATCAGCACCGTATCGCCTTCGCCAACGCCCAACTGCTTCAAGGCCGAGTACGCGGTGCCGCCGGCCACCGGAATGCAGGCAGCTTGTTCAAAGTCGACGCCGGCGGGCAGGGGCGTGAGTTGTTCTGCGGGTACGACAGCCTCCATCCGGTAGCCGCCCGTGACGCCGTTCCAGATGACTTCGTCCCCCACGGAGAAGCCTTCAAACGCTGGCCCCACCGCTGTGACCACTCCGGCAGCCTCACTGCCCGGCACTTCAGGGAGGTGCAGGGGCGCGACTTTGCTGAGCTCACCTGCCACCAGCTGCCAGTCCATCGGGTTGACGCCAATGGCGCGGAATTCCACCCTCACCTCCCCGTCGGCGGGTTCCGGCAGCTCTTCCGGCCCGACCTTCAAGACCTGCGGGTCGCCGTATTGTTCGAAGTAGACATTGGTGCTCATGTCCCTGGCTCCTTTGAGAGGTGTGCGGCGCTCTATCGCTAGCCTAGGCATGCCCTCGTGGCCGTCACAACAGTTCCTTGCCGGGCGCGCCCAGGTTGGTGGTGATCCGGTGCGCCTCATCCATCAGGAGCCTGCCAAGGAATTCCTGCCTGTCTTCGCGGAAACGCGGTTCGATGCCGGTGAGGGAAAGGGCCCATGCCGGCCGTCCCGCCTGGTCAAAGACGGCGGCACCCATCCCCCAGCTGCCCTCCAGCACCAGGCCCGGGTTAACCGAATACCCTGCCGTCCGGGTCCTGGCCAGGCTGGCCCGGACGACCTCCTCCGTGTGGGCTTCGGCGAAAGTGCCCGCAT
>DATFAE010000234.1:0-7187 GCA_035254945.1 Arthrobacter sp.
AGCCGCTTCCCCCACGGCCCGGCGCGTCGCAGTTTAGGCCTCCGTCCCCGCCCCATGACGCCACGCAGGACGCCACGCAGGACGCGGCGAATGAGTCGGCGCAGGACGCGGCGGGCCAACCGCCCTACGTCGGGCAGTCAGGACCGTACCCAGGGCCGCATGCCGGCCCCTACACCGGCCCGCCGCCGGGAGAGTACTTGGGTGCCAGGGCGCCCGGCCAGTCCACTGATTTCTTTCCCTGGGTCCGGAGCCACGGCATCCTGCGCGGGCGTGACCGCTGGATCGGCGGCGTCTCCAGCGGTATCGCACACCGGATGGGCGTCGACCCCCTGATTGTCCGCGGCATCTTCATCGTCCTGACCCTCTTCGCCGGAATCGGCGTCCTGCTCTATGGCCTGGCCTGGGCGTTCCTGCCCGAGCCTGACGGCCGCATCCACGTCCAGGAAGCCGGCGCCGGCCGGTGGTCCACCGGCATGACCGGTGCGCTGATCACCACCATCGTGGGCCTAACCGGGCTCGGCGGCGGCTTCTGGGGCTGGAGCCGCAATGGCTTTGGCGGATTCCTCTGGACCGTCTTCTGGGTGGGCGGCGCCATCTACCTGATCTACTACCTGACCCAACGCAACAAGGCCCGGATTGGAGCCCCCATGAACGCCACCCCGCATCCGGCCGGCGCCGGCGGAAACGCCGACTTCGCGGCCCCCTACCCCGCCTCCCCGTACACCTCGTCCTACTCCGCCACCGACACCGGTGCCGGCTCAGGCCCCGCGGGGACCCCTCCCTACACCCCGACACCGCCCACCGGCCCAACCCCGCCCACTGGCCCAACCCCGCCCAGCGGCGGTGGATTCACCGGTGGTGGCAACTACGGTGGTGGCAACTACGGCGGGGGCAACTACGGCGGCGGTTACCAGCCGCCCCAGGGCCCGACGCACCAGCCGAAGGTCCGCCCCGGCGGCCCCGGGGCACCGGCAGTGGCAATCACTGCAGGTACGGCCCTCCTGGTAGGCGGCGGGCTCAAGGCCCTGGACGCCGGCAACGTCATCAACCTCGGCGACTCCGCCAACGCCATCGTCTGGGCGAGCGCCGCAGCCGTCCTGGGCCTGGGCATCCTCGTCGCCGGCCTGCGCGGCAGGACCTCCGGAATCCTCGGCTTCTTCGCTGTGGTGGCCCTGGTCATCGGCGGCATCTTCAACGTGGTGGGCGACGGCGACAGGGTCCGCTTCACGCAGGTGGACTGGACGCCCGTCAGCATAGACCAGGCCAGGGACGGATTCGACGTCACCGCCGGCCGCGGGACTGTTGACCTCACCGAGCTGGGAGTTGCCGCACCCCTGGCGTCCGACGTCGTTGTTCCCCTCGACATCACCGCCAGCAACGTCACGGTGATCATCCCGGACGACGTCCCCGTGGACATCAAAGCCGACATGACCATGGGCAACATCCACGAGGGCGCCAACAACCGCGGCGGCATCTCCACCCGGGAAAGCAGCTATAACACCGACCTGCCCGGCGCCCGCCTGGTGGTCGAGATTGATGGCACCTTCAGCAACGTCACCATCGAGGAAGGGAACTGACATGAGCAACCTTGATCCGGCACCAGGTTCACACACCACGGCAACGCCGACGGCGGACGCCACCGGGCCCGCGCCCACCCGAGTGGGAACCGTGGTCTGGGGCCTGGTGGTCCTGGCCCTCGCCGTCCTCATCATCATCGCCCAACTGGGCGTCGTCACCCTCAACGGCACGTATGTGCTGATCGGCCTCATGATCGGAGCCGGGGCCGCGCTGGTGGTCGGCGGGCTGCTCTCGGCAAGGAAACGTGACAACGAACCCACAACAGGGAAGTCTTGAGCCATGGACAAGTTTTTCAGCATCGTCAGGGGCCTCGGCCTGAAACGCGGTCCGGAGCGCTGGCTGGGCGGCGTGTGCGGCGGGATCGCGGCCAAGCTCAACGTGGACGTCGCCTTCGTACGGATCGCCTTCCTGATCCTCTGCCTCCTTCCCGGGCCCGCAGTGGTCTTCTATGTGGCGGCCTGGCTGATCCTTCCGGACCAGCAGGACACCATCCCGCTCCAGTCCTTCCTTGACCGACGGTCCATCAACGGATCCTGACCTCCGGCAAACAGGCCACTGGCAAACAGGCCCCCGCGCCGCGGAGTACTCCCCCCAGGGAGCTCCCCGGAACGGGGGCCTTTCCGTTGCGCCGAAAGTCCGTTTGTAACCGGTTTGTGTCGTACCCCACACCGACCACTAGAATCTAGGGTGAGCTCAGCGTGGCGCTCTGCCTGTAAACCTTCACACCAGGATTTGAGCCGAGACATGAAAATTGGAATTCTTACCAGCGGTGGCGACTGCCCCGGACTGAACGCCGTCATCCGCGGAGCCGTCCTCAAGGGCATTGCCATCCACGGCCACGAATTCGTGGGATTCCTGGACGGCTGGCGCGGCGTCGTTGAAGGCGACATCATCGACATCCCCCGCACCATGGTCCGCGGCATCGCCAAGCAGGGTGGCACCATCCTGGGAACTTCCCGCACCAACCCGTTCGAAAACGGCGGCGGCCCCGATGTCATCAAGGCCCACATGGACCGCCTGGGCATCGACGCGATCATCGCCATCGGCGGTGAGGGAACCCTGGCCGCGGCCAAGCGCCTGACCGACGCCGGGCTGAAGATCGTGGGCGTCCCGAAGACCGTGGACAACGACCTCGACGCCACGGACTACACCTTCGGATTCGACACCGCCGTTCAGATCGCCACCGAAGCGATCGACCGGCTGCGGACCACCGGAGAATCGCACCACCGCTGCATGATCGCCGAAGTGATGGGCCGCCACGTGGGGTGGATCGCCCTCCACGCCGGCATGGCCGCCGGCGCGCATGCCATCCTCATCCCTGAGCAGAAGGTCAGCATCGAGCAGATCACCGAGTGGGTTCAGGAAGCCCATGACCGTGGCCGCGCACCCCTGGTGGTGGTGGCCGAAGGCTTCGTTCCGGACCACATGGAAACCCCCCACTCCGAACGCGGCCTGGACACCTTCGGACGTCCCCGGCTGGGCGGTATCGCGGACCAGCTCGCGCCCGAGCTTGAGGCCCGCACCGGCATTGAGACCCGCGCCACCATCCTGGGCCACATCCAGCGCGGCGGCGTCCCCTCGGCCTTCGACCGGGTCCTGGCCACCCGCCTGGGCATGGCCGCCATCGATTCCGTGGTGGAAGGCTACTGGGGCACCATGGTGGCGCTCAAGGGCACCGACATCGAGCACGTGGGCTTCGCGGAAGCGCTGGGCCAGCTGAAGACGGTCCCGCAGAACCGCTACGACGAGGCCGCGGTCCTGTTCGGCTAAAGCAAATCGGCGCGAACGTACAGTTGAGGCCCCTTCACTGCCAGGGCCCCAAGTGTACGTTCGCGCTTCGCTGTGCTGGGTAGGCTGGGGATATGACTCTCGACCCCGGTTCCGCCGCCATCATCCAGCTCGCGTGGGCCAGGCGCCTGGGGCTCGACGACGACGCGTTCGCTGCGTCCCTCGCGTCCGGCGAGCGGATTGTCAGGGCGGACGACTCGGCGCAGACGGTGGAGTTTGTCCGGCTTTTCGGCAGCTCGGCCCTGGTGGGTCCGCAGTGGGTGATTGACGCTGCCGCCGCCATCCCGGACGAAGAGATGGCCCAGCACGTCACGTTGCTGACCCTGACCAGGGCCCACGGTGGCCACGGCCTGGGCGCCGCGGCGCTGTTCTTCGCCGATGACCTGCCCCTCAAGCAGCCGTCCGATGACCTGACCGTGTCGCACGGCAACCCGGAGGCGATCGAACTGGAAGGGCTGTGCCCGCCGGATGACGTCAACGAAGTGGGACTCTCGGACCTGGAACACAGGTACACGATCGTGCATGACGTGGATGGCCGGCGCGTCCCCGTGGCCTGCGGGGCCTACTCCGAATGGGAGGGCCTCCTGGGCCACCTGGGTGTCCTGGTGGACCCTGCGTGGCGGCGGCGCGGGCTTGGTTCGCTGGCGGCCTCCATCGCAGCCCACGAAGCGCTTGCGGCCGGGCTCACGGTCCAGTGGCGTGCCGAAGTCAGCAACACCGGATCCGTGGCCCTCGCCCGGAAGCTCGGGCTCTCCACCGGCGGAATCCAGACCAGCGTGCACCTGGGCTGACCCGGGCCCTAACCTGTCCGGCTACGCCTTGGTTGAGTCCCCGGCCGCCGCAGCGGCTGAGGTGTCCGCTGACGCACCATGCGGTGCGCCCCAGCCGTTCACTGCCTTGGGTTTGGCGAAGAACAGCGCCACGGCTGCCCCCAGCAGGATCACGGCCGCCGGCAGCAGGATGGACTGGCCCATCGCCGTCGAGAATCCCTCGTGCAGGGCTTCGGGAAGCCGGCCCGGGAATTCCATGCTGTTCCCGCCGGTTCCGCCGGCCGGGAGTTCCGCCGCCAGGCGGGCCTGGATCAGCACCGCGATGGCCGCGCTGCCCAGCACGGCCCCGATCTGGCGCGTGGTGTTGTAAACGCCCGACCCGGCCCCGGCCTGCCGCGGCGGCAGGTTGCGCGTCGCCGTCGAACTCAGGGGCGCCCAGATTCCGGCGTTGGCGAAGCCCAGCACGGCGCTGGGGAGCAGGAACAGCAGGATGGGCGTGTCCGGGTGCATCAGGGCCGAGTTCCAGGCCAGGGCCACGGCCATGAGCACCAGCCCGCCGGAGGTGATGTATTTGGGGTTGACGCGGTCGATGATCCTGCCCACCACCGGAGCGAGTCCGCCGGAGATCAGCGCCATCGGCACCATCATCAGGGCCGACTGGGTGGGCGTCATGCCGCGGACCATCTGGTAGTAGAAGATCAGGGGCAGCCCGAAGGCGGTCACGGTGAAGCCGACAGTGGTGATGCCGATGTTCGCCAGCGAGAAGTTACGGTCCCGGAACAGGTCCAGGGGCAGGAGCGGCTCACCTTTGTTCAGCCGCTGCCAGGCAATGAAGCCGGCCAGCACCACGATTCCGGCGATGATCAGGCTCCAGACGCTGACAGGTCCGGCGATGGTGCCCCAGTTGTAGGTCTCGCCCTCCTGGATGCCAAAAACAAGCAGGAAGAGCCCGACGGCGCTGAGCAGCACGCCGGGGATGTCGAACCGGTGCGGATGGGTGCTGAGTGACGGAACGAAGCGCCAGGCGAGGATGAAGCCCACGACGCCGACCGGGACGTTGATGAAGAAGATCCACTCCCAGCCCAGGCTGTCCACGAGGACTCCGCCGAGGATGGGTCCCACCAGGGTGGCCATGCCGGCTGTGGCTCCCCAGAGCCCCATGGCGGCGCCCCTGCGGTCCGGCGGGAAGATCCGGGTGATGACGGCCATGGTCTGCGGGGTCATGATCGCAGCGCCCAGGCCCTGCAGGACCCGCGCGGTGATGAGGGCCTGGACGTCGCCGGAGAGCCCGCACCACAGCGACGCCAGGGTAAAGACCACCAGGCCCAGGAGATACAGCTTCTTGGGGCCGAACCGGTCCCCCAGCCGGCCGGTGATCAGCAGCGGTACGGCGTATGCGAGCAGGTAGGCGCTGGTCACCCAGATCACGGCGTTGATATCCGTGCCCAGGCCCTCCATGATGCTGGGGTTGGCCACCGATACGATGGTGGTGTCGATCAGGATCATGAAGAACCCGATCACCAGCGACCAGAGGGCAGGCCAGGGCCGGGCCACGTTTTCCAAGGGTCAGTTCCCCAGCAGGCCGAGAATCTCGGTCCGGGCGAACATCCGCGCCGCCTCGCGGGCCGACGGCGTGCCGGCGTCGGGGTCGGCGCCGGCGTCCAGCAGCACCCGGGCCACGTCCGTGTAGCCCTTGAAGGCGGCACCGGCAAGCGGTGTCTGGCCGCGGTCGTTGGCTGTGTCAGCTTCTGCCCCGTGCTCGAGGATCAGCCGCACGGTCTCCGCGTGGCCGTGGTAGGCGGCGAGCATCAGAAGGGAATCCCCGGCCGCGTTGGTCATGGTGGCGGGCGCGCCGGCGCCAAGGTAGCCGCGCAGGAGCCCGGTATCACCTTCCCTGGCAGCCTGGAACAGCTTATGGGCGAGCTCCAGGGTTTCGTCGTCAGGTGCGGGCAGGCCGGACGGCGTTGCGCCGGGTGCGGTGTTTTCGGTCATCAGCGGGTCCCCCTCAGGAATCCTGTCGGGCGCCCCACCACCTGGCCGGCGTCCGGGGCAACAATTACTTCCTGGGCGGCGGTGTAGGGTTCCTCGCCGTCCAGCACGGTCAGTATTTCATCCGGGCCGACGGAACGCTTGATGACGGCCAGGGCCACCGGACCCATCTCGTAATGCTGGGCCACGGACGTCACAGTGCCCACCTTCCGCCCGCCAAGCAACACCTGGCTGCCGGGCGCCGGCATGGTGTGCTGGGACCCGTCCAGTTGGAGGAAGACCAGCCGGCGCGGCGGGTGGCCCAGGTTGTGCACGCGGGCGATCGTCTCCTGGCCCTTGTAACAGCCCTTGGACAGGTGCACGGCGGTACGGAGGAGGTCCAGTTCGTGCGGAATGGTTTTGTCGTCGGTTTCCGCGCCAAGGCGGGGACGCCAGGCTGCAATGCGGAGGGCTTCGGCGGCCAGGACACCTGCGAGCGGCCGGTCCCCCACTGTCTGCTCCAGTTCGGCGGCCGGTACCAGGTACTCCAACCACGGGCGTTCCAGGCCGGGGTGCCCTTCCTCCGGAACCACCGCGTAGGAGTAGCCGCCGGCGCCCACGTGCGGCCAGGGATCCCGCCAAACCAGCAGGCCGGACCACTCCGGCACTTCCTTGGTGGACCCGAGCACTGCCCAGTCTGCGGAGACATCGTTGATTTCGACGCGCAGCATGAACTTCATCCTGTTCAGCCACTCAGCCAGCGGCCCGGCCTCGGCAGCCTCGACGATGAGCCAGGTGGTCCCGCCGTCGTCGACCACCCGGGCGTCAAACTCGATCCGGCCCTGGACGCTCAGCAGGAGCAACTCGCTTGATTCCCCGGGCTGCAGTCCCGTGACTTGCTGGGAAGACAGGGTGTTCAGCCAGGTCAGCCGGTCCGGGCCGCTGACGGTCACCACGCCGCGGTGGGAAAGGTCGACGACGGCGGTTCCGGCTGCGAGGGCGCGCTGCTCGCGGAGGGGCTCACCGTAGTGGGATGCGACGCCGGCATCGGCGCCGGTGGCCTCGACGGCGGCAGGGCGCGAC
>DATFAE010000235.1:0-40640 GCA_035254945.1 Arthrobacter sp.
GGAGATGCCGGCCCATAAACGATGAGCACCAAGGGCAAGCCAGCCCCTTGGCCCTCACCAAAGGAAGCGGCCCCGGCCAACCAAGCCGGGACCGCTTCCCCACGCACAATTGACAATCACGCGTACATATCAGATCTCAGCCCCTTCGAGCAGTTCTGTTACCAGTGCCGCGATCGGTGAGCGTTCGGAGCGGGTGAGCGTGATGTGGCCGAAGAGCGGGTGGCCCTTCAGGGTTTCGACGACGGCGGCTATGCCGTCGTGCCGGCCGACACGCAGGTTGTCGCGCTGGGCGACGTCGTGCGTGAGGACGATCTTGGAGTTCTGGCCGATGCGGCTCATCACCGTGAGGAGCACGTTCTTCTCCAGGGACTGGGCCTCGTCGACAATGACGAAGGCGTCATGCAGGGAGCGTCCGCGGATGTGGGTCAGGGGCATGACTTCCAGCATGCCCCGGTCCATGACCTCTTCCACAACTTCCTGGCTGACCAGGGCGCCCAGGGTGTCGAAGACTGCCTGGGCCCAGGGGTTCATCTTTTCCGACTCGGAGCCGGGCAGGTAGCCCAACTCCTGGCCACCCACCGCGTAGAGGGGCCGGAACACAATGACCTTCCGGTGCTCGCGGCGTTCCAGGACCGCTTCCAGGCCGGCACAGAGGGCAAGCGCCGACTTACCGGTTCCGGCCCGGCCACCGATGGACACAATTCCGACGCCCGGATCCATCAGCATGTCGATGGCCAGCCGCTGCTCGGCCGAGCGTCCATGCAGCCCGAAGACGTCGCGGTCTCCCTTGACCAGACGGACCTGCTTATCTGCACCCACCCGGCCCAGGGCGGAGCCCCTGTTCGAAAGAAGGACCAGCCCGGTGTTGACCGGCATTTCCGCGGCCGCAGGGATGAAGACGGGCTCGTGGCCGTACAGGGTGGAGATTTCTTCCTCGCTGGCCTCCACTTCCCCAACGCCGGTCCAGCCTGAGTCTTTCACCAGTTCATTGCGGTACTCATCGGCTGTCAGGCCCATGGCGGAGGCCTTCACGCGCATGGGCAGGTCCTTCGAAACCACCGTGACGTTCCGGCCTTCGTTGGCCAGGTTTTTGGCCACGGCGAGGATCCTGCTGTCGTTGTCGCCGCTGCGGAAGCCCATCGGAAGCACCTCAGCGGAAATATGGTTCATTTCCACCATGAGGGTGCCGCCGTCGTCACCAATCGGGATGGGCCGGTTGAGGCCGCCATGTTTGACGCGCAGGTCGTCCAGGAGCCGCAGGGCCTTGCGGGCAAAGTAGCCAAGTTCGGGGTCGTGGCGTTTGCCCTCCAGTTCGCTGATAACCACGATCGGAACGATGACCTCGTGCTCAGCGAAGCGCAGGATCGCGCGGGGATCAGAAAGCAGGACGGACGTGTCAATGACGAAGCTGCTAATGGTGGCTTCCCTTCCGGAGACAGCAAAACCGGCCGCAGAGCTTTTGTCTGCTGCACCGGTTGTTGAGGTTGCTCGCGTGGCGCGAGAGGTAGCTTTCTGTCCCTGGTCAAAAACGACCTCGGGCAGTTGTTCAGAAATAGCCACATCGACTCCAGCCCCGGGCGTGCCCGGAATTGTTATTGGTGAGGCGGCTCGGCCTGGAGGCCGGGTCCGGCCTCCCATACAACCGGTGCGATGTTTCGCTCCATGTACTGGCCTCCCCGATCAGCCGGCGGTTTTGCCTGCTGATGATTACAACGTAAATCCACGGCAAGTAATTTCCGGCTTCATCCGTCGGCGATTCCTGTTGCGGCCGTGTGAACTCCGCGTGAACGGCGGCGGCTCAGGTGCCGAAGCGCCGCTGCCTGCCTGCGTAGTCCCGAAGGGCTCGAAGGAAATCCACTTTGCGGAAGGCGGGCCACAGCGCTTCGCAGAAATAGAACTCGCTGTACGCGCTCTGCCACATCAGGAAGCCGGACAGCCGCTGCTCCCCGGAGGTCCTGATCACCAGGTCGGGGTCCGGTTGCCCCCGGGTGTACAGGAAGCGCGAAATGTCATCAACGCTCAGGCTGTCCGCCAGCTTGGAGATGTCCGTCCCGTTCGCAACCGCGTCATGCAGCAGCTCACGCACCGCATCGACGATCTCGCGGCGCCCGCCGTAACCTACTGCCACGTTGACGTGGATCTTTTCATGCACAGGTGTCCGGGCCGTTAGTTTGTTGAGCCGTTCAGCAAGGTAACCGGGAAGCAGTTCCGGCGCGCCCATCGCATGCACGGAGATATTCGCGTCCTCGTCCAGGCGGTCCAGGGTGTTGGCAATGATCCCCATCAGGAGGTCCAGTTCTTCGCTGGACCGGCTCATGTTGTCGGTGGACAGCATGTAGAGGGTGACTACTTTGACGCCGAGTTCCTGGCACCAGCCGAGGAACTCGTGGATCTTGTCCGCGCCCGCCTGGTGGCCCTGGCTGGTGGGTGCGTTGAACTGCTTTGCCCAGCGCCGGTTGCCGTCCACCATCACGCCGATATGTCTGGGGATGCGGTCTCCGGCAAGATCCCTGAGCAGCCTGCGCTCGTAGAAACCATAGAGGAACCCGGGCAATTCCACGCGGAGACTCACCTGACTTCCCTTGCTGTACGACGCCTTGCACATCTAGGCTACCGTCCGCAGCCGGGAGCTCCGCGCCGGGACTGTGCGTGGCGGGCCCACCGCATGTTACCGCGCGGTAACTTACTGAAGCGTAGGTTATTCTGGACCCATGAACAGCAAGACTCCAGGCGGCGAGCCCGGCCCGGCGGCGGAGGACGGCGCCAACCTCGTCGATGAAGCCGCCGTCACGCTGGCCGAACTGCTCATGATCAAACCGAAATGGCGCGGCTGGATCCATACCGTTACCGCACCCCTGGCCCTCATAGCGGGGGCCATCCTGGTGGTGCTCGCACCGACGGCGGACCGCAAGATCACCTCCGCCATCTACGCAGCGACCGGCGTCCTGCTCTTCGGCGTCAGCGCCATCTACCACCGGGGCAACTGGTCGCCCCGCGTCAGAATAGTCCTGAAACGGCTGGACCACACAAACATCATGCTGGTCATCGCGGGCAGCTACACACCGCTTGCCTGGTCACTGCTGGAACGCCCCAAAGCGGTGCTGCTGCTGTGGGTCATCTGGTCCGGGGCCATTTTGGGCGTGCTCTTCCGGCTGCTCTGGACCCATGCCCCGCGGTGGCTGTACGTACCGATCTACATCGCGCTGGGCTGCGGTGCACTGTTCTACCTGCCCGAATTTTTCGCGGCCAGCGTCCCCGCCTCCGTCCTGATCTGCCTGGGAGGCGTCCTCTACATCACCGGCGCAGTGTTCTACGCCCTCAAGAAGCCAAACTTCAGCTACGAGCACTTCGGCTTCCACGAACTGTTCCATGCGCTCACCGTGCTGGCGTTTGCCGCCCACTTTGCGGCGATCGCCATCGCGGTCCTTGGCTGACGGAGCCCGGCCGGCCGAACTCTTGGCTGCGCGGACCCGGCGGGAACGCGGGAGTTCGGCCCGGTCTAATCGCGCGGTTGGGAACGGTCAGTGGCCGTGCCCTGTCCGTTTCCTTCGACCCCGGCATTATCTTCCGGCGCAACCAGGCCGTCATGGGCGTCGGCGGCCTCGACATCCGCGGCCGCTGCTGCTGCCAGGCGTTCCTCCTCCACCTGGGCGCGGTACCTGACGCGGCGGATGCGGCGCACCATGTCCACAATGAGCAAGGTGGTGGCCAGCACAAAGAAGGCAGTCATGATGAAGCCCCACAGGCCCGGAGTGATCTGATCCTCCGAGACACCTTCACGCAGTGACGGCGTGGGCAGCGGCGAAGGCGTGGTAGCCAGGACAAGGAGCAACTGATGCACGGAATAACCTTCTGTGGAAACTGATAGGCGTCCAGCCGCGCTCCGAAGGTTAGCCCGTCAGGACCCTCTTCTACGCGGCATAGAAATTGCCTGCTGTTTCTATCTTAGCCCGGCGAAAAGGTCCTTCTCCGGCAGGTTTGCGGGGATGCGCGACTGGATCAGGGAGTAGTCTTCCCACGGCCAGGCCCGCCGCTGCATCTCGGGGGCGACGGCGAAGAAGAAGCCGAGGGGGTCAACCTGGGTCCGGTGGGCGCGAAGGGCGTCGTCGCGGGCTTCGAAGTAGTCCCCACAGTCGATCTGCGTAGTGGTGGGGTGGCCCGCGGGCGGCGGGGTGTGCCCTTCAGCGTCCGTCTCCAGCCAGGCGGCGAGCCGCTCCGCGTACGGCGACTGGAGGCCGGCTTCCTCCAGGGCAAAATGCAGCGCCCGAAACCTTTCGGGGCTGAACGCACGGTCGTAGTAAAGCTTGCTGGGCAGCCAGGCCTCCCCTGCGTCCGGGTAGCGGTCCGGATCACCGGCTGCCTCAAAGGCTTCCACCGCCACCCGGTGGGCCATGATGTGGTCGGGGTGGGGGTAGCCGCCGTTTTCGTCGTAGCTGATGATCACGTGGGGCTGGAATTCCCGGACCAGCCGCACGAGGGGCGCGGCCGCACGTTCCAGCGGCTGGGTGGCAAAGGAGCCGGCCGGCAGCGGCGGCAGCGGATCACCCTCGGGGAGGCCTGAGTCCACGAAGCCCAGCCACCGCTGCCGGATGCCCAGCACTTTGGCCGCCTGCTCCATCTCAAGGCGCCGTGCCCCTGCCATGTCCCTTTTAGGGTGGGGTTCCCCTTCCATGGCCGGGTTCTGGATGTCGCCCCTTGACCCGTCAGTGCAGGTAGCCACCATGACATCCACTCCGGAGGCCGCGTACATGGCCATGGTCGCCGCGCCTTTGCTGGACTCGTCATCCGGGTGGGCATGGACGGCGAGGAGCCGGAGCGTTGCCGGGGTGGAGCTGGACGCTGTCATGGGTGGACGGCTCCTTCATCTTCTGCAGCCGTGGTGCTGGCCGGGTGTACTGGTGGGACTGGCTGGCCCGGAAATCCGGGACCCGGATCCGCACTAAACTGGACTGGTGACTTCCCAGGATCAGCCCGCGGTTTCCGCGCCAGCAGACACTAGCCTAGCCAATCGTTATGGCCGTCAAAAGCGCACGCTGTCCCGCACGGCGAAGCGCATCATCGGCGCGGCGGCACTGGCGGGCGGAATCGGGTTCATGGCCTGGGTGTCCACGTCCTCAGCCGTCTCCAGCGTGACGTTCAAGGACATCGGCTACAGCACCACCGATGCCACCCAGGCGGAAGTGGATTTCCAGGTCACCCGGGAGCCCGGGACGGCTGTCAAATGCGCTGTCAAGGCGCTCGATTCGAAGTTTGCGGTGGTGGGTTGGAAGGTAGTGGATATCCCGCCCGGAGAGGCTGACGGGACAGCCGACGGCGGCCGGACCATCGCCCAGCGCACCGTGCTGAAGACCGAGTCAATGTCCGTCTCCGGGGTGGTGGACAGCTGCTGGATTCCGGACGGCAGCAAATAGCAGAATGTGATCTGCGCCGCTTGCTTGTTGGGTTATGTCCAGAGGATTGACTACAATGGAGCAATACCTTTACCCCGCTGAGCTGGTTACTGAGTTCCACAAGTGGCCACCGTGGCGGGGTTCTTTGCATGTATGACCGAAGAGGAGAAGTCCGTGTCTACCACCAACAGCGCGCCTGCAGCCTGGCTCACACAGGAAGCTTTTGACCGCCTGAAGGCAGAGCTGGACCACCTTTCCGGCGCTGGCCGGGCGGAGATTGTCCAGAAGATTGAAGCAGCCCGCCAGGAGGGAGACCTCAAGGAAAACGGCGGCTACCATGCAGCGAAGGAAGAACAGGGCAAGATCGAGGCCCGCATCCGCCAGCTTACGGCGCTGCTGCGTGATGCCCACGTTGGGGAAGCTCCCGCCGACGACGGAATCGTCGAACCCGGGATGATCGTCGTTGCGAAAATCGCCGGTGACGAAGAGACCTTCCTGCTGGGCTCCCGCGAAATCGCCGGCGACTCCGACATTGACGTCTTCAGCGAAAAGTCCCCGCTCGGTGCCGCGATCGTGGGCCATAAAGAGGGCGATACCCTGAGCTACACGGCTCCGAACGGCAAGGACATTACGGTGGAGATCCTTTCCGCCAAGCCGTACGCCGCGTAACCGCTGCCTGTACGAAAAAGAACCCGGCCCTACCCAGGGGCGGGTTCTTTTTTTGCCCTAGACTCCGTGCCGCGGCCGCATCAGCAGGGCCGCCGCCACTCCGCCCACGGCTCCGCCCAGGTGCGCCTGCCAGGAGACGTAGCCCGCGACGAAGGGCAGCACGCCGAGCAGGATGCCGCCGTACACCATGAACAGCACGACGGCGAGCAGGATCTGGCGCCAGCTGTGGTTGAAGAAACCACGCACCAGCAGGAAGGCGAAGAGTCCGAAGACCAGCCCTGACGCGCCCACGGTGACGCCGCCGTCGCCGATCAGCCACACTGTGAGCCCGGAGCCCAGCCAGCTGAAAGCCAGTGCGGTCAGGAACACCCGCAGCCCGGAAAGGAACACCAGGAATCCGAAGATGATCAGCGGCAGGGTGTTCGAGAGCAGGTGGTTAAGGCTCGCGTGCAGGAGCGGGAAGGTGAAGATGTCCAGGAGCCCGTCCAGGCTGCGGGGCCGCAGCCCAAAAGTCCTGTTCAGCGAGTGGAGCGTCAGCATGTTGACGATTTCGATGACGAAAAGTGCTACGACGAATCCCCCGACTACCAGCAGCCCGCCCTTGGCGCGGGAGGCCGTCGTTTCGCGGCTCCGTGGCTGTCCGTCCCCCAGTGCATCCAGCATGGCCGCCCCTAGTGCACCACGATGGGCTGAAAACCCTCGGCCCGGAGGGCTCCGAGTACCTGCTCGCAGTGCTCGTGTCCCTTTGTTTCGAGATTCACGGTGATGGACACGTCCCCCATGCTGATGGAACCGCCCACCCGCGTGTGGTCCAGCCCTGTGACGTTGGCATCGTTCTCGGCGATGATCCGGGCGATGGTGGCCAGGGAGCCAGGCCTGTCATCGAGCATCATCCGGACCGTCATGTACCGCCCGGCGGCAGAGAGGCCACGCTGGATAACTTTCAGCATCAGCATCGGGTCGATGTTGCCGCCGGACAGGATCACGGCCGTGGTGCCGGGATTCTCGATCTTACCGTCCATCAGCGCGGCAACCCCCACGGCCCCGGCGGGCTCCACCACCAGTTTGGCCCGCTCCAGCAGGAAGATCAGTGCGCGTGCCAAGGAATCCTCGCTGACTGTTACGACGTCGTCCACGAGTTCGCGGATGATGCTGAACGGCAGCTGGCCCGGACGGCCCACGGCGATGCCGTCGGCCATGGTGGAGACCTTCTTCAGTGGTACCAGCGCATCGGCTGCCAGCGAGGGCGGGTAGGCAGCTGCGTTCTCCGCCTGGACGCCGATGATGCGGATTTCGCGTCCCAGTTCACGCGCCCTGGCCTTGACGGCCACCGCGACACCCGCGAGCAGGCCGCCGCCGCCGACCCCCATGAGGATGGTGTCGACGTTGGGGATCTGTTCAAGAATCTCCAGGCCGATGGTGCCTTGGCCAGCCACAACGTCCACGTTGTCGAAGGGATGCACAAAAACGGTTCCGGATTCGTTGGCGTACCGCTGCGCCTCGGCCAGTGCCTCATCAACGTTGTGGCCGTGAAGGATTACCTCCGCACCATGGCTGCGCGTGGCGGCCAGTTTGGGAAGCGCTACGCCCAGGGGCATGTAGATGCGGGCCTTGATGCCCAGGCTTTTGGCGGCCACGGCCACACCCTGCGCGTGGTTGCCTGCGGACGCTGCAACAACCCCGCGTTTCTTTTCCTCCGGCGACAGCCGCGCCATCCGGACGTACGCGCCCCGGACCTTGAATGATCCGGCCCGCTGCAGGTTTTCACACTTGAAGAAGACCTCCCCGCCCACCATGCTGCCGAGCGCCCTTGACGACTCAACCGGAGTCCGGGCAATAATCCCCTCAAGCAGCTTCTGCGCCTCCAGGACATCGTCCAGCGACACGGGAAGGGTTTCGAGGATGTTCACGGACTATTCTCCTTTAGCGGATTCTGCTCTGGCGCCCGGACCTGCGGTTCCGGCCTGGGCCTCCGGATTGTGTGCGTTTGTGCTGGCTGCAGCTTCCTTGCCGCTCCTGGGCTTGCGGCCGGGCAGTCCCACATTCTTAATTGTGTCACCCTCGCCTGAGCCAACCGTCACCGGCCCTCCGGGGGTTGCCAGCACCTGTTCATGTTCCCACGTTCTGCCTGCAATGTAGCGAATCGCCGAGTTTGCTACAGCAAGAATGGGAACAGAAAAGAGCGCACCGGGGATTCCGGCGAGGTAGGAACCGGCTGCGACGGCCAGGATCACAGCCACCGGATGCAGGGCAACGGCCTTGCCCATCACGAGCGGCTGCAGGATGTGGCTTTCCAGTTGCTGGACCAGCAGCACGATCCCCAGCATGATGAGCGCATTGACCCAGCCGTTGGCCACCAGGGCGAGGAGCACGGCCACAGCTCCCGTGACCAACGCGCCGACAATGGGGATGAAGGAGCCCATGAAGACCAGCACACCCAGCGGAAGAGCCAGCGGAACTCCGATGATAGCGGCACCCACGCCGATTCCCACGGCGTCCACAAAAGCCACGAACATCTGGATGCGGGCATAGCTGACCATGGATGCCCAGCCCTTGCGGCCTGCACCGAAGGTGGCGGCGCGGGCTTTCCTGGGGAGCAGCCGGACCAGGAAAGCCCAGATCCGGTCCCCCTCGAGGAGGAAGAAAATCAGGACAAACAACGCGAGGATGAGTCCCGCGGCAAAATGGCCCGCGGTACTTCCGAATGAAAGGGCGCCGCTCAGGATGCTGCTGCTGTTGTTCTGCAGCGCGGCCGTACCCTCCTGCAGATACTGGTCGATCTGTGCCGCCGACAGGTGAAGCGGTCCGTCCGCCAGCCAGCCCTGGATCTGCTGGATTCCGGCCAGCGCCTCGCTCCACAGCTCGCTGAACCCGGCCACAAGCTGCCGGCCTACGAGCGCCAGGGAGCCGGCAATGAGCCCGAGGAAGCCCAGGACGGTGATAGCCACAGCGGCACCGTTGGGAACCCTGCGGTTCCTGAGCCAGCCCACGATGGGGCTGAGCAGGCCGGCCAGCAGGGCCGCGACCATGACGGGGATGATCAGGAAGCTGATCCGGCTGAGGAGCCAGATCAGGGCGCCTCCCACCAAAAGGATCAGTCCCAGCCGCCAGGCCCACGATGCCGCGATGCGGACGCCGTAGGGGATGTCCCGGTCCAGTTCACGGTCGGCGAGGACCCGCAACGGCGGGACAGCGTCGGCGCGGCCGGCAGTGCCGCCTGCGGGCCTGCCTGGCTGTGGAATGGCGGAAGGGTCGGTCGGTTTGGCGTCCTCAGCTGGCGTCATAGCCTAATACTTCCCCAGCTGCGGTCGTATGGGAAACCGCTACCCGGCTGAACCCGCAGTGGCGTCGATGCCCCAGGTCATCGTGAAGCTGTCGCCAGGCGAAAGCCAGCGAAGCCCGTCGCCGGAGTTGAACGCATTGGCAGGTCCCGTCATGGGCTCGATGGCGACAGCCCGCGCCCGGCCGGGAAACTGCGTGGTGACGAAAACGTGGACGTGGCTGCACGTTTCGTCCTGCCACAGGCTGACGCTGCGGCCGTCGGGGGCGGCCAGCGTGTGGCGGGCCGTGCCGCCTTCGAACGCTATGTCCGTCAAGGCGACGTCAATGTCCAGGCTGCCCACACGCCGGCCTGCGCGGAGGTCCGTGTCTCCGCCGACAGGTTCGGAACTGCGCGGAATCAGCCGCTCGTCGGCGACAAGCCGGGTGTTGGCAGCCACAGTCAGCACCAGGTCGTCAATATCGGTATCGCCGAGCCGCAGGTAGGGGTGTGCGCCCAGGACAAAGGGGGCAGCCGCCTTGGCGTCGTTGCTCAGGGTCTGCCGGACTTCGAGGCCCAGGCCTTCAGCCAACAGGTACTGCACCCGGTGCCGCAGCAGGAAAGGATAGCCATGCTGGGGGAAGATGGTCGCTTCGAGCGTGACGGAAAACTCTGATTCGTCCACCAGGGTGTAAGAGGCGTTCCGGAGGAGCCCGTGGCTGGCGTTGTTCCGGGACACTTCGGTGATGTCCAGTTGCTGCTTCTTGCCATCGAGGTACCAGACGCCGTCCTCCACCCTGTTCGCCCACGGCGCGAGGGTGATGCCGGCCGCACCCGGGGAAATCTCGTCGTCGCCATAGGTCTCGGTGAGCTGCACGCCGCCACGGCTGTACAGGCGCAGCCCGGCCGCCAGCTCGGTAACGATGGCCAGCGCATCCCCGCGGCGGAGCTCGTACTGCCGCCCGGTGGCGTAGGTCCGGAAACCGGAGGGGAAACTGGTGTCCGTCGGGATGGAACGTGAAGTCATGGGCACCACGGTACATGGCGCGGCGCCAGCAGTCCCGTTAGCCTCAGTTTGTTATCTTTTGTTTGAAACTATTCTTTTTTGAGCTCAACGTGTAACAATTGTGATGGCAAGCAGCAAGACCCAGGCAGAAGGGAGGGTGTGATGCTCGCAGCTCAACGGCAGCACCTGATCCTCCAGGAGGTCCACAGCGAGGGAACCGTCAGGGTGGCCACGCTCGCCGCTCTTTTGGACGTTTCGGAAATGACCATCCGCCGCGACATTGATGCCCTCGACGCGGGAGGCATGGTCCTGCGGGTCCACGGAGGAGCAGCGCGGACGGACAGCTTCACCGCACTGGAGCCTGCGTTCGCCAGCAAGTCCGGGCGCCAACTGCCCGCCAAGGCAGCCATCGCGGCGGAAGCGCTCAAGCTGGTCCAGCCCGGCATGACCCTGCTTATTTCCGGCGGCACCACAACGTTTGAGCTGGCCAGGATGCTGCCGCGGGACTTCGGTCTTACCGTGGCCACCAACTCGGTCATGGTGGCCAACTCTCTTGCGGCCGCCGATCCGGCCGGGGAAGAGGGAGGTATCCGGACGCTCGTACTGGGCGGCGAACGGACACCTTCCGAGGCCCTGGTGGGTCCCTTGACCGTCCAGGCGGTCAGCAGCATTTCCGCGGACCTGTGCTTTATGGGTGCCCATGGACTGGACCTCCAGGCGGGGGTCACCTCGCCCAACCTCCTGGAGGCCGAGGTCAACGCCGCCATGGTCGAGGCCGGTGGACGGCTGGTGGTCCTCGCCGACTCCAGCAAGTACGGCGTCGTTGGCCTGGCCGGAATATGCCCCCTGTCCTCGATCCACACCCTGGTGACGGACACCGAAATCTGCGCGGGTCCGGCCGGCGGCCTGGCCGCCCTCCGGGCGGTCGTCCCCGAGGTCCGGACGGCAAGGCTTCCGGTCAGCCATGACCTGCCTGCGGACCCGGCCAGCGCCTGCCCTGCCCCTGACACCCGGCCATCCCAGCCATCAGCATCCAAAGGAAAAACCCGATGACAGGTATTACCAGCACGAACCTTGCCGATGGCCGGGAGCTGCTCTATTTTGATGATTCCGCAACCCCGAAGACCCGCCCGGCAGGAGACACGACGGACCGACGGCCGCTGCCGGAACGCGGTGAGCCTGGCGAGGTCCGGTTTGACGCCCTCACAGACGAATGGGTAGCCGTGGCCGCCCACCGGCAGTCCCGCACGCACCTGCCACCGGCTGACCAATGCCCCATCTGCCCCACCACACAGAACAACCCCTCCGAGATACCCGCGCCGGACTACGACGTCGTGGTGTTCGAGAACCGCTTCCCATCACTTGGTCCGGCGGTTGGACCCGTGCCGGCCGCCCCGGCGTGGGGAACCACCGGCCCGGCGTTCGGGCGCTGCGAAGTCGTCTCGTTCACGCCGGAGCACACAGGATCGTTCAGCGGGCTCAGTGAAGCCCGTGCGCGGACAGTGGTGGAGGCGTGGGCACACCGCACCGAAGCGCTCAGCAAACTTGCCGGAATCAAGCAGGTGTTCCCTTTCGAGAACCGGGGAGCGGACATCGGCGTCACCCTCCACCACCCGCACGGGCAGATCTACGCCTACCCGTACGTCACACCCCGGGCCGGGGTACTCGGCGCCGCGGCACGCAAGTTCTACGATGGATCCGACGGGCGGCAGACACTCACCGGGTCACTGCTGCGGGCCGAGAGGCAGGACGGAAGCAGGATGGTGATGGAGGGCGAAAACTTCAGCGCCTACGTGCCGTTCGCCGCCCGATGGCCGCTGGAAATACACCTGGTTCCGCACCGGCAGGTACCTGACCTTGCCGCTTTGAGTGGTGAGGAAAAAGATGAACTGGCGCATGTTTACCTGGACCTGCTCAAACGGCTCGATGCCCTTTACCCCACCCCCACGCCGTACATTTCAGCCTGGCACCAGGCCCCCCTGGACGACCTCCTTCGCCCCGCCAGCTACTTGCACCTCCAGTTGACGTCACCGCGCAGGGCTGCGGACAAGCTCAAATACCTGGCAGGTTCCGAGGCCGCGATGGGCGCCTTCATCAACGACACCACGCCCGAAAGCGTGGCGGAGCGGCTTCGGGCCGTCAGTGTCCCGGAGTCCACCCCCTCCGCCGCTGCCACTACCGCCCTGCCTCTGGGGGCCCTATCTGAAGGAGCACACGCGTGAGCGCCGCACCCGACCCGTTGACCGCCCAGGCACTGCCCAGCACCGAGGACCTTGCCGCCCGCTTTGAACGGGAGTTCGGCAGGCTTCCTGACGGCGTCTGGCAGGCCCCGGGCCGCGTCAACCTGATCGGCGAGCACACCGATTACAACGAGGGCTTCGTGCTTCCGTTCGCGATCGACAAGACCGCCCGGGTGGCCATAGGAGTCCGGACGGACTCCGCCGTCCGGTTCCTATCCACCTACGGCGACCAAGGCGTGGTGCACGTCGATCTTGGCGCCATCAAAGCCGCCGCCGCCAAGGGATGGACGAAATATCCCCTGGGCGTCATCTGGGCGCTGCAACAGCGCGGCATCGCGGTTCCGGGCCTGGACCTCCTGCTCGATTCCAACGTTCCCCTCGGCGCCGGCCTCTCGTCGTCGCACGCGATCGAGTGCGCGGTCATTTCGGCGCTGAACGACCTGACCGGGGCCGGACTGGAACCGGAAGAGATGGTCCTCGCCACCCAGCGCGCGGAGAACGACTTCGTGGGCGCCCCCACGGGCATCATGGACCAGTCCGCCTCCCTGCGCGGCTCCAAGGGCCACGCGGTCTTCCTGGACTGCCGCGACCAGACTGTCCAGTTGGTCCCCTTTGAAGCAGAGCAGTCCGGGCTGGTGATGCTCGTGATTGACACCAAAGTCTCCCACTCCCATGCCGACGGCGGCTACGCCTCCCGGCGGGCATCGTGCGAACTGGGCGCCGAGGTCCTGGGCGTCAAAGCGCTCCGGGACGTGCGGGTGGAGGACCTGGAGGAAGCTGCCGGCCTCCTGGACGAGGTTACCTACCGTCGCGTGCGCCACGTGGTGACCGAGAACGACAGGGTGCTGCAAACCGTCGGGCTGCTGGCCAGCGAGGGCCCGGGTTCCATCGGACCCCTGCTCGACGCCAGCCATGCCTCAATGCGGGACGATTTCGAAATCTCCTGCCCGGAACTTGACCTTGCCGTGGCTGTGTCCCGGGCCAACGGGGCCATCGGCGCGCGGATGACCGGCGGTGGCTTCGGCGGGGCGGCCATTGCCCTGACACCGGTGGAGCTGGAGAAGCAGGTGCGCGCCGCCGTCGAACACGCCTTTGCTGAAGCCGGCTACAAGGCTCCCGACATCTTTACTGTCACCCCTGCCGCCGGAGCCATGCGCCTTTCGTAAGGCGCCAACGGACAGAAAAAGGGCCCCGCCTGTGCGATACGCGCCAGGCGGGGCCCTCTCCTTTTAGGTATTAACGTTCGACGGCGGACGCCGCCCTGGGTGCTAGTCGTCGCCCCGCAGGATGGCCAGCAACCGGATGATCTCCACGTAGAGCCAAACCAGGGTGACCGTGAGGCCAAACGCGGCCGTCCACGAGAACCGCTGCGGAGCCCCGCTCTGGACACCCGCCTCGATGCTGGTGAAGTCCATGATCAGCGAGAAGGCTGCCAGGCCAATGGCGAGCAGGCCAATGAAGACACCCAGCGGGATGCCCATGATCTCAACACTGGTCCGCAGGCCGAACGGTTCCTGTACCGCTCCGGTCCACATCATCACCATGTTGATCAGCGAGAACACTGCGTAGCCGATGATCGCAATCATGAAGAAGCGCATGGCCTTGGGCGTTGCCCGGACCTTGCCGCTCTTGAACAGCAGCAGCGTCACACCAAAGACGGACAGCGTACCGATCACGGCCTGCAGGCCAACGCCTGGATACATGCCGTCAAGGATGCGGGTCAGTCCGCCGAGGAACAGACCCTCAAGTCCTGCATAAGCCAGGATGAGAGCGGGAGACGGCTGCTTCTTGAACGTGTTCACGAGGGCGAGCACGAAGCCGCCCAGGGCGCCGACGATCATCAAAAGGGACGCCAGGCCCAGGCTGACAAACATGGTGACTGCTGCGCCTGCCACCACAACGGCGAGGCAGGCCGCCGTCTTGACGATCACGTCGTCGTATGTCATGCGGCCGGTGTCCGCAGGACCCGCGGCCGGCTGGTTGTACATCTGCTGCAGCTGCTCGTTGGTCATGTTCTGCGGAGCGTAACCGCCCCGGCCGTCCATGACCGGTGCGCGGCCGTGCGCCTGCTGCCCGTAAGGCTGGCCGAAAGACTGCTGGCCGTAGGGAGCCTGTCCGTAGGCCGCCTGCGGGACAGGCGGCGCCTGCGTTGCTCCACGGAAATTCTTTCCGTTGAAGATCGGGTTTCCGCCAAGTGCCATTGCTGGTGTCCTCCAAGTAAGGGGTTAGGTACTGAACCTTATGATTCACGTTACCAATTTCCACGCGCCGCCGCCGCCGAAAGTTCCCCCGGGTCAGGGCCGCAACCCAACTGTGACATGGCGCCGCGTTCATGGCTGCGTGCCGGAGCCCGGCAACGGGGGCCGCATTGTTAAGAAATACCGGGAATCAACAAATGTTTCTTTAGTAGGGCTAATAGTGAATCCGGGAGCAGCTACACAGTTGTTATCCGATCGCGACCCGGAGGCCGCTTTGGGCGGCATTTTTCGTTCCGCATGCGCTGTAACATAAGGCCAAGCCGGGTGATGGAAATCACAGCTTAACAGCGTTTACCGATGTCAGTCCCGCATCACACCGTCCGCCCCGGCTACGTTCGCAGCGGCTGCAATGGCGCATCCGAGACCACCCCCAAGTGGAGGTTTTTCAATTTGAGAAGTACATCCAAAGGCCTGCCGCACCAGCGGCGCGTCGGATTGCTGAAAATGATGGGGGCCATATCTGCTTCCCTCCTGGCAATCCTGCTCGTCGCGGCGCCGGCATCAGTGGCCACTTCCCCGTCACCGACACCATCCCCGTCGAATACGACTTTCCAGAACAACATCAGCGGCTTCCTTCGGGACGATGCCCGGGCCCCGATTGCCGGTGTCACCATCACCGCCAAAAGCGGCGACTTCACCGGAACCACGAAATCGGCTGCGAACGGCTCGTGGAATATCGGTGTCCCGGAACAAGGTACCTATGAAATAGAACTCGATGAGTCCACCCTCCCCGACGGGATCAAGCTGGCCGATGGCCAGGAAAACCCCCGCAAGGCGACCTTCAGCCAGACCTCCAATCTCTCGGTCATTTTCGCTTTCGGAAAAGGCATTGTGGTCCAGCAGCAGGACTTCGGACAGAACCTGCTCAACCGCCTCGTGGCAGGCCTGAGTTTCGGGCTCCTGCTGGCTTTGGCAGCAGTGGGGCTATCGCTCATCTTTGGCACTACGGGCCTGACCAACTTCGCACATGGCGAGATGGTCACACTCGGCGCAGTACTGGTGTTTACGTGCAACGCCGTCGGCCTGCCCTTCTGGCTGGCCCTCATTCTGGCCCTGCTCGGCGGCGGCCTCTTTGGCTACGTCCAGGACGCCGGGCTGTGGAAGCCACTGAGGCACCGGGGCACCGGGCTTGTCCCCATGATGATTGTCAGCATCGGCCTGGCATTGGCCGTCCGGTACATCATCCAGTTCAACTTCGGCGGCGCCACCCAGCAGTTGCCGTTCTCGCAGAGTCCGGAAATCCAGCTCGGCCCGGTCTCCATCTCCCCCAACAACCTCTGGTCGCTCGTCATCAGTGCCATCGTCATCGCCATCCTCGGCGTCATCCTGCTCAAGACCCGGCTCGGAAAGGCAACCAGGGCAGTGGCGGACAATCCCGCCCTGGCGGCCGCTTCCGGGATCGACGTGGACAACGTCATCCGCATCGTCTGGGTGGCCGGCGGCATGCTGGCGTCCCTTGGCGGCATTCTCTGGGCCTACTACCGGCCGGGTGTGACGTTCGACATGGGATCGCAGCTCCTGCTGCTCATCTTTGCCGGCGTCACCCTGGGCGGCCTTGGCACCGTCTGGGGCGCACTGATCGGGTCCATCATCGTCGGTATCTTCGTGGAGCTGACAACCGTGGTTGGCCTCGCTGCCGACCTCAAGTACGTGGGAGCACTTTTCATCATGATTGTTGTCCTCTTGTTCCGGCCCCAGGGCATCCTGGGCCGTCGCGAGCGCGTGGGTTAGGAGAAGGACATGGACTTTGGATTCATCCTTGCCAGCGCTTTCGGCGAAATATTCACTCCAACAACCGCCGCCTACGCCCTGGCCGCACTGGGCCTTGCCGTCCACTTCGGCTACTCCGGGCTGCTGAACTTCGGGCAGGCCGGCTTCATGGCCGTTGGCGCCTATGGCTTCGCCATCTCCACACTCACTTTTGGTGTGCCGTTCTTTGTGGGGCTGCTGATCGCGGTGGCCTGTTCCTGCATCTTCGCCCTGCTGCTGGGCATACCCACACTCCGGCTGCGCGCCGACTACCTTGCCATTGTTACCATCGCGGCGGCGGAGATCGTCCGTTACATCGTCACTACCAACCAACTGACCGATGTCACTGGTTCGGCCGACGGACTCGCAGCATTTGAGGGAGGGTTCTACGCCATGAACCCCTTCCCGGAGGGGTCCTATCTCGGCATGAACAACCGCGACTTCTTCATCAGGGTGGTTGCGTGGAGCGTTGTGATCATCTGCTGCCTGCTGGTGTGGCTCCTCATGCGGAGCCCCTGGGGGCGCGTCCTCAAGGGCATCCGTGAAGACGAGAACGCGGTCCGGTCGCTGGGCAAGAACGTCTACTCCTACAAGATGCAGGCACTGATTATCGGTGGCGTCCTCGGGGCCCTGGCTGGAATGGTCTTTACGCTCCCCCGCGGGTCGGTGCAGCCTGCCAACTACGGCACTGAACTCACCTTCTTCCTCTACACCTGCCTGCTGCTGGGCGGCCTGGGCACCGTACTGGGCCCCGTCGTCGGCGCCATGATCTTCTGGGTCGTGCTGTCGCTGACCCAGGGAATCCTCTATGGCCTGATCGAGTCCGGCGCCGTCACGTGGCTCAATACGGTCCAGGCCGGGCAGTTGCGTTACATCCTCGTAGGCATCGCCCTGATGCTGCTGATGATTTTCAGGCCCCAGGGCGTCTTTGGCAACAAAAAGGAGCTGGCGTTCGCATGAGCAAGCACAGCGAAAATCCCGCCGCGGGAAACCCGGAGGAAAGCATCGACTATATGACGGACCAGCGGCCCATTGCTCTCGGCGAAGCACTGCCGGGCTGCAAAAAGCGTGATCCCATCGTGGTCGCCGAAAACGTCACCCGCACTTTTGGGGGCATCAACGCCGTCGATGTGGAGTACCTTGAGATCCCGCGCCACAAAATCACGGCGCTGATCGGCCCCAACGGCGCCGGCAAGACCACTCTCTTTAACCTGCTCACCGGATTCGATACCCCGAACTCCGGAAAGTGGCAGTTCGAGGGCAACAGCATCGCCGGAGTTTCCTCCTACAAGGTGGCCCGCATGGGCATGGTCCGGACCTTCCAGCTCACCAAAGTGATGGGAAAGCTGACGGTCATGGAGAACATGCGCCTGGGTGCTTCCAACCAGCCCGGCGAAAGCCTGGCCAAGGCCCTTTTCAAAGGCATTTGGGGCGGCCGGGAGAAAGAAATCACCGCCCAGGCAGAAGTCCTGCTGGAGAAGTTCAAGCTGGATACCAAAAAGGACGACTACGCCGCGTCGTTGTCGGGCGGGCAGCGGAAGCTGCTTGAGATGGCAAGGTCGCTGATGGTCCGGCCCAAGCTCGTTATGCTGGATGAACCAATGGCAGGCGTCAACCCGGCCCTGACCCAGTCCCTCCTGGACCACATCAAGAACCTTAAGTCTGAGGGAATGACCGTGTTGTTCGTCGAACATGACATGCACATGGTCCGCCACATTGCTGACTGGGTGGTGGTGATGGCTGAAGGCAAAGTCGTCGCAGAGGGACCGCCCGGCGAGGTCATGAAGAACCCCGCAGTCATCGACGCCTATCTTGGCGCCCACCACGATGTGGACCTGGGGGACGCCGAGGGCATCAAGGAACTCGAAGCCGAGCTTGTGGCGGACGAGCACTCGATCGTCGGCACGGACAATGCCGGCATCATTGCTGTCGACGTCGTGGCCCCGGAACTGAAGAAGCAGGACCGCGAAAATCCCGAATTCAAGGACAGGGGTACGGAATGAGTGCCACGAGCGCGGCTCCGTCCGCACAGTCAGCGCCTTCGGAGGAAGCCGTTGTCACAGTCACGGACCTCGTGGCCGGGTACCTCCCCGGCGTGAACATCCTCAACGGCTGCAGCATCGAGGCCCGGAAGGGCGAGCTGATCGGCATCATCGGCCCCAACGGGGCCGGCAAGTCCACCCTCCTCAAGGCGATGTTCGGCCTGGTCAAGGTCCACTCGGGAACCGTCGTGGTCCGGGGACAGGACCTCACGGGCCTCAAGGCCAACAAGCTGGTGACCAAGGGCCTGGGCTTTGTGCCGCAGAACAACAACGTGTTCGCTGCCCTGACCATTGAGGAGAACATGGAGATGGGGATGTTCCAGCGGCCGAAGGACTTCGCGGAGAGATTCGATTTTGTCACGAGCCTCTTCCCGGAGCTCGGGAAGCGCCGGGCTCAGCGCGCAGGTTCCCTGTCAGGCGGGGAGCGCCAGATGGTGGCCATGGGCAGGGCCCTCATGATGGATCCTGCCGTGCTGCTGCTCGATGAGCCCTCCGCGGGCCTCTCCCCCGTCAAGCAGGACGAAACCTTCCTCCGCGTACATGAGATCAACCGCGCCGGCGTATCCGTCATCATGGTGGAACAGAACGCACGCCGTTGCCTTCAGATCTGCGACCGGGGCTACGTCCTTGACCAGGGACGGGACGCCTACACAGGTACCGGCAGGGAACTCATGAAGGATCCCAAGGTTATCCAGCTGTACCTTGGGACCTTGGCCGACCAGGACTAGTTCCAGCCCGGCTCCCAAGGGCCGTTGCCGGTGGATTTTGCCGGCGGCGGCCCTTTGCCGTTGCCGTTGCCGTTGGATTTTGCCGGCGGCGGCCCTTTGCCGTTGCCGGTGATGACCGCTTGTGAGCCGGTGCGGGCCGGAAGCGGGCCGGAGCTTCCCGGAACAAGCAGGAAGCCCCCGTCCGCACGGACGGGGGCTTCCTTGCTTGCCTGGAAAGGAGAGCGGCTTAGAGCTTGCCGAACTCCGACTTGACCGGCTTGAGCTTGTTGTCGCTCGTGTACTCGTAGATGCCGATATAGGCCTCCGTGGGGTCACCGGCGTCGGAGAACGTTACGGGGCCGGACTGGCCGTCGTAGTCGATGTCCTTGCCGTTGCGGAGCAGGGTGACGCAGGAGGGATAGGTGGTGCACTTTTCCCCACCCAGCGACACTTCCTTCAGCTTCGAAGCGATGTCCACGCCCTTGACGCTCTTTGCTGACTCTGCAGCCAGGGCGAGCAGGTTCACAGCGTCATAGGATTCGCCGCCGTAGGTGAAGTCCTTCAACGCCGGGTCCACCGTCAGAAGCTCCTTGGTGAAGGACTCAGCGGCGAAGGTACCCGGGAAGGTGCCATGCGCCCCGGTCATGGTTCCGGGATCAAGAACCTTGCTGTAGTCGGACGTGTTGCCGTCCACGAGGAACAGCTGGCCCGACTTGACGCCCTTACCCACCATGAGCGGCAGGATGCTCTTGGCCTCATCAAAGGAGATGAGCACAATCGCGTCCGGCTTGGCGGCCACGACCTTGTCGATCTGGCTGCTGAACTGCGTGTCGCCGGTGTTGTACAGCTCTTCCGCCACAACCTGGCCGCCCGCTGCCTCGAATGCTGCCTTGACGTTCTTCGCCAGGCCCGTGCCGTAAGCATCGTTCAGGACGATCATGCCGACCGTCTGGGCGCCGCAGGTGGCCATATAGTTGCCGAGGACCTTGCCCTGGAGGACGTCTGACGGAGCGGTCCTCCAGTAAAGTCCCTTGTCATCCCAGGTGGTGAAGTCCGGAGATGTGTTGGCCGGTGAGAATTGAACCACTCCGGCACCGGTGATCTGGTTGATTACGGTCTTGGACACGGAGGATGACGCGGCACCGACAATCGCGTTCACGCCCATGCCGAGCAAGGCGGTGGTCGACTGTGTGGCGATGTCCGTCTTGGTGTCGCCGGAGTCGCGGTGGGTGACTTCGATGGGCTTGCCCAGCACGCCGCCCGCAGCGTTGATTTCCTTCTTCGCGAGCTCCACGCCCGCGATCTCGGGCGGGCCAAGGAAAGCGAGGTTTCCGGTGGTGGGCAGCAGCGAGCCGATCTTCAGCGGCTCGGGAGAAGTAGTGGTCGAGGCCGGAACGGCTCCGGTGGGAGCTGCGGCGGCTGATGTACTGGCACCGGCACCGTCTCCCGCTGGGCAGGAGATTGCGCCTGCAGGTGCGGTGGTGGTTTCCGTCGAGCTTGGAGTGGAGGTGCCACCACAAGCTGTAGCCAGAAAGGCGACGCCGACGCTTAGCGCTGTGAGCTTTGCAAGCCGGGGTGCCGCCGGGGAAAGTGAAATCATTGACAATCTCCTGGATCGAAAGGTGCGAACGGCCTTTGATGCGGATGATCAGGTGTTCCTGATTTAACTTTCAAGCTAGTGCATATCCAGGGTGGATATAAGTGACTGAGGTCACATCCTTATAACAGTCGTTGCATATGCGAAATCTCCGGACTGGATGGTCCGTTGAGGTCAAGGAAGACACGCGACGCGCCGCAGAATGACGGCGTATGGAAGGAGTTTGTGCCCCAGGCGAGACTCGAACTCGCAACACGCGGATTTTAAGTCCGCTGCCTCTGCCAATTGGGCTACTGGGGCGCCCGGTCAATGGTATCCCGTCACATGCGTGCGAGCGGACCGGCATACCGGAAAGTCCCGTGGACTCCCCCGGGCCAAACCGCCAGCGGCAGGAGCTGGAAGTTGTCGGCCCAGGCCTCTTCGGGAGGCAGTACACCAAGGGACGTGGCCGGCACAAAGCCGAAGCGCGGGTAGTACTCGGTGCTGCCGATCAGCGCGATGCCGCTTTCCCCGGCTGCGTTGGCCCGGGCGATGGTTTCCTTCATCAGTGCGCTCCCGATGCCGTGCCGCTGGAGCCTTGGGGTCACACTGATGGGGCCGAGTCCCAGCAGTTCGTGGCCGGCCACCCAGCCCCGGGTGCTGATGACGTGGCCCACCACCTCGCCGTCCAGTTCTGCCACGATACTGAATTCGGGCAGGTACTCCTCGCATTTGAACAGCTGGCGAAGCACCTCGACTTCCACCGGCTCCCCTTCAGCCGGCAGGCCGGTGGCCGGCGAGATGGCGAACGCCTCGGCCGTCAGTGCCAGGATCGCGGCGCGGTCACCCTCCGTCTCGTTGCGCAGCACCAGTTCGGGCCGGGGCTGGTTTCGGCTCTCTGCGGACAGCTCGGCCAGGGCCTCGACGGCGCGGGCAGCGTCAGCGACGGGCACGAGCAGGTGGTCATGATGGAACCCGGCCAGCACGTTGCAGCTGATGTGGGCCTCGGTGAGGGCCTTTCCGACGGCGGCAGTGAGGCCTACTGCCTCAAGTTCCGAGTGCACTTCCAACGTGATCCACGCTGCCACAAAGTCATAGGCGAGGCCCAGTCGGTCCGCCTCATCGCGGGGAAGGACCACGGTGAGGCCTTCAGCCTCGCGCACCGCGGCTTCGATCCCGGCGGCGAGTGGCCTGCCGTGGGGCCACAGGACATAAACGTATTCCCCCTCCCGTACGACGGGGTGCAGGGAGGCCAGCAGGGTCTGGAGGTTCATTTCACCAGTCATGCTGCCAGTCTAGGAGGACGGACGGCCCGGGCCGCGAGGGCACCCCGGGGACGCCCGCCCACGCAAACGGCGGCCGTCCCCCGTGAGGGGACAGCCGCCGTCGGGCGTTGGAGCAGCGGACTGCCCGGGACGCCGGAGTTACTTGGCGTCAGCCGTGACCGGCCGCTGGGGGTCGACCTTGGTCTTCTCCGCGGACCCGGGAGCTCCCGGCACGGGCGCGTCGGCCGGAGAACCGGCGGGCGGAGCGGGTGCCGCTGCCGGCTTCGGTGCCGGCGTCGCTGCAGCCACAAAGGCGCCGCGCGGGTTGTCGAGGTCGATCAGCTGCGTGGTGTCGCGGCCTGCGAAGAAGCTGATGATCCAGTTGAAGATCACGCGGAACTTGCGCTCGAACGTGGGCATCGCCATGCCGTGGTAGCCACGGTGGGCCAGCCACGCCAGCGGGCCCTTGAGCCCGATGCTGCCGACGAGGTTGATGTTCGCAACACCCTTCCATTCACCGAATCCGGCCACGGCACCCAGGTTCTTGTGCTTGTAGTCCTTCAGCGGCTTGTCCCAGCGGGAAGCCCACAGGTTCTTGGCGAGGCGCTTGGCCTGGCGGAGGGCGTGCTGCGCGTTGGGGACGCAGGTACCGTCCGGCAGGCCGCTGCCCGTGAGGTCCGGCACGGCTGCGAGGTCGCCGGCAGCCCAGGCGTTCTCGACGATTCCTTCGTCGCCTGCGATGCGCAGGTCCGGAAGGGTGCGGATGCGGCCCCGCGGCTCGAGCGGGAAGTCGGTGGAGCGGACCATCGGGTTGGCCTGCACGCCGGCAGTCCACACCAGGGTGTCTGCTGCAAAGTCCTGCGCCGGCGTCTTGTCCGGGAGGTTGATGAGCTTGATGGAGCCTTCGGCGTTGTCCAGGGAGGTGTTCAGGAGGACCTCGATGCCGCGGCTGCGGAGGTGCTCCACAACCCATTCAGCCTGCTTGGCCGTGACCTCGGGCATGATGCGCCCCATGGCCTCGACCAGGACAAAGCGGACTTCCTCCTGCTTGATGCGGGGGTTGTTGCGGACCGCGGCGCGGGCGAGGTCTTCCATCTCGGTGATGCATTCGATGCCGGCGAAGCCGCCGCCAACCACTACGAAGGTCAGTGCTTTGGCGCGTGCTGCGGGATCGGTGATGGTGGACGCTGCTTCAATGCGCTCCAGCACCTTGTTGCGAAGGGCCACTGCCTCTTCGATGGTCTTCAGGCCTATGCCCTTGTCCGCGAGGCCCTTGATGGGGAAAGTGCGGGTGATGGCGCCGGCGGCCATCACGACGTCGAAGTAAGGAACCTCGAAGTTCTCGCCGCCGTCAGCGGGTGCCACCACGGCCGTACGGTTGGCATGGTCGATCGAGGTGACGCGGCCCTGGATCAGTTCAGTTTGCTTGAGGTGCTGGCGGTGGGAGACCACTGCGTGGCGGGCCTCGATGTTGCCGCCTGCAACCTCGGGGAGGAAGGGCTGGTAAGTCATGTAGGGCAGTGGATCCACGAGGGTGACGATGCCACCGGCATTCGCGATCTTCTTCTGCAGTTTGAGTGCTACGTACAGGCCGACGTACCCGCCGCCGACGACGAGTACCCTGGGACGGTCCTGGAGCTCTGGGGTGGTTGCCATGCTTCAAGAATACAGTACTTTGTGAAAATCTTCACTAACTTCCGCCGGGCTGGGTTTTTCCGCCCGAATCCACCGCGTCCAGCACCCCGGTATCGGGTTCTTCCTGGGCCAGGCGGGGGTTGCGGGCCGCCCGCCGCAGCTGGATGGCAGCTGCCGCGATGATCACCACAAAAAGGACGGCGAAGCCAATAACGACGGCGGCGCCGATGGCAATGTCCCGCTGTGACGGGGCCTCAGCTGCGGGCACCGTGGCCTCGGGCAGGGTGGGCACAGCGCTGGGAACGTCGGTGGTGGGCACCGGCACGGGTGTGGACAGGTTGCCGCGGCGGTGCACTCGGATCCAGTCCGAGATGGAGCCCAGCGGATTGCTGGCGGCTTCGGGAACGGAATCCTTCAGTGCGGCTTCGGCATTGAGGACACCGAACCCGTAGAGCGGGTCCTTGCCGGGCGCGCCGGCGTCCTTCGCGGTGGTGACGATGCGGTTGATGACCTGTTTCGCGCTCATCTCCGGCCACTTGGACCGGATCAGTGCCGCCACGCCGGCCACAATGGGGGTTGCCCCGGACGTGCCCGCCCATTCGGCGTAGCCGCCGCCAGGCAGTCCTCCGAGCAGGTTTTCCGCCGGGGCGGCCACACCGATGCTGATGCCCTGCGAGGACGAATCGACGCTCGCGACGCCTTTGCGGTCCAGCCCGGCAACCGTCAGCACGCCCGGAATGGTGGCAGGGGCACCCACCTGGATATTGCCGCCCACCCGGTTTCCGGCGGCGGCCACGATGACCACGTCCTTCTGCTCGGCATAGAGGAAGGCCGCGTCCCAGCTCTGTGGCCACTGGGGCGTGGTGCTGCCGAGGGAAATGTTGATGACCTTGGCGCCGTTGTCCACGGCCCAGCGGACCGCTTCGGGGATCTGGTCCTGGTCACTCTTTCCGGCGGGGTTGGCCGAACCCAGCCAGGTGGAGACTGACAGGATCTGGGCTTCGGGGGCCACGCCCACTATTCCATCGGGGCCCGCGCCGGAAGTCGCGGGGCTGGGGCTGGCGGAGGAGCTTGCCGGCTGATGGCCTCGTCCGGCCAGCATGGTGGCTACCAGCGTGCCGTGTTCCGGCTTTCCCCCGATGCTCTTCTGCCCGTCCGGATTTCCGGACCCGGATGCATCGTAGCCTCCGGTCACGGCTCCCTTGAGATCCGGGTGCTGGCCGTCCACGCCGCTGTCGATCACCGCGACCTTCACTCCGGCGCCCTTGGAGACCTCCCAGGCCTTCGTGATGCCGGACTCGGCCAGCCAGTACTGTTTGTCGCGCTCCGCGTCGGCCTGCGCCGCGGGTGCCACGGCAAGCCCCGTAACGAGGCCGGCTCCGGCCAGGGTCATCGCCAGGAGAGCGGAGGCGCTCCGGCGGAGCCGGGCTGTTGCTCTGGTCATTCGAAGATCCCATGGTCGGTGGCATGAACTCGGGCCGCTGGCGGCGTCTGGCTGACACTGCCGGGCTGCTGCCGCTCAGCTGATGCTCAGGGCAATACCGTCAAGAATATCGTGTTCACTGGCGGTGGCCGTGACGATCCGGCCGCCGCTGAGCCCGTGAAGCCGTTCCAGGACGCGCCTCCACACCAGGCCGCCGGCGCCGATGACGTCCACACGGCCGGGGTGCATGTACGGCAGTGCGGCGCGCTGCGCCCTGGGCATTTCCAGAAGGTCGGTGGCCGCCTTGCGGACATCGTCGATGGGCAGCTCGGTGCCGTGGATGGCATCCGGGGAATACTCGGGCAGGCGCATCGCGTGCGCCGTGATGGTGGTGATCGAGCCGGCAACCCCGACGACGGCGGTGGCGCGTTCCAGCGGAACGTCCAGTCCCGCCTGGGTGATGGCGGCGTCAACGTCGGCTTCGGCGGCGGCGATCTGTTCTGCCGTGGGCGGGTCTGAGCGGAGGTGCCGTTCGGTCAGCCTGACGCAGCCGACGTCGACCGATTTGGCGGCGGTGACGCCGTCCGCCGTGCCGAGGACGAATTCGGTGCTTCCGCCGCCAAGGTCGACCACCAGCACGTGGTCCCCGTCAAGGATGGGCAGGACGCTGCTGGCGCCGGCGAAGGACAGCGCCGCTTCCTCGTCTCCGGTGATGACCTCGGGTTCGACGCCCAGAAGGTTGCGGATGCCATCCACGAAAACCTGGCGGTTGCGGGCATCCCGGCTGGCGGAGGTGGCAACGAACCGGACTTTGCCGGCGCCGTGTTCTTGGATCTGCCGGGCGTAGTCGGCCGTGGCAGCGAAGGTGCGTTCCAGCGCTGCCGGAGCCAGTTCGCCGGTGGCATCCACGCCCTCGCCCAGCCGGACGACGCGCATTTCGCGGACCACGTCGGTGAGCTTCGCTGCCCCGTTGCTGCGGTCGATGTCGGCAATCAGCAGGCGGATGGAGTTCGTTCCGCAGTCGATGGCGGCCACGCGGCTCATGATGTTGCCCCGGCCGTACCGGCGGACTTCCGGACCGGTGCGGGGCGGCCAACGATGCCGGGCAGGCCCTGGGGTCCGTGCCTGCTCAGATCCCTGGACGGCGCCTCGCCCGCGGTGTCCCACGCGCCGTCGCAATAGCAGCGGTCAGCAGTCCACCATTCGCTGATGGCCGCAATGGCCTCATCCCCCAGCGGGTTGACACCCGGGCCACCGGCCAGCGAATGCCCCACAAGGACGTGCAGGCACTTGACGCGGGTGGGCATGCCGCCGGCGGAGATGCCATCAATTTCGGGGACAGCGCCCACTCCGGAGCGTTCCCCGATGGCGTCCCGCGCCGCAAGGTAGTGTTCGTGCGCAGACCGGTAGGCAGCGGCAAGTGGCTCATCCGTGGCGAGCCGTTCATTCATCTCATTCATAAGCCCGGCTGCCTCCAGCCGGGAGACAGCGGAGGTGATCACCGGATGCGTCAGGTAAAACGTGGTGGGGAACGGCGTTCCGTTGCCCAGCCGCGGGGCGGTCGCGGCCACCAGCGGGTTGCCGCAGACGCAGCGCGCCGGGATCTCCACAACGTCGCGGACGGGCCGTCCCAGCTGGCGGCTGAGTACTTCGAGATCATGTGCTGATGGCTGGCGGGACTTCTCCGGCGCAGTTGCCGTGTGCTCTTCCACTGGCGCGGCCATCCTTCCTCTATCGGTTCAGTCTGTGGCCGCACGCCTGATGGACTCCCACAGGGAATCCACCCACGGCAGATCGGCGGGGTCTTGTGCCGCAGCACCGGACTGGCTGCTGCTGCTACCGGCCGGCAGGTCGCTGCCAAATACCCAGTAGCCGGTCTCACCCGGCATAACCATGTTAATGCGGTCGCGGGCCTGCTGTTTCACGTAGTTGGGGTCCTGCCACCGTGACACCTGCTGCCGGAGGCTGTCCTGTTCGGCCTGGCTGGCCGCGATGTCCGCGTTGAGGGCAGCGATTTCAGCCCTCTTGTCGAAGAAAATCTTGACGGTGGGAGCCAACATAATGGTGATCGCAATCATGACCACCGCCAGCGCGAGCATCCGGCCGGAGAAGGCCTTGGCCGGAACTGGATGGCCGTCGTCGTGCGCGTAGTCCTGGACGGCATCCCTGGCCGGAGCGCCCTTTGGCTTGCCGCCCGTGGCGGGAACGGCCGCGCCGCTCCCCCGTGTCTTCGAGGCGGAAGTGGGGGTGTCCTTCTTGGGCGCTCCGGCGCCGTTGGCAGTGGCCGCCTTGCCCTTGGCACCTTCTTTGGCACCGCCGAATTCGGCCCGGATGACGTCGGCGGAGTCCTTGGCTGCCTCCGTTGCGGCCGTTGCGGCTGGCCGCCCTGAGGCGGCCCTGGGAACTTTGGGACGGCGGGTAGCCATGACACTCCTGAAACGTGCGGCCTGAAACTGTCTGCGCTGAACAAGCCGCGGCTGGACAAAACGGTGCCGCCCGGACAGCCCGGCGAAACAAAAACCGGCGGCTATGGTCTTTCAACCATAGCCACCGGTCAGTTGTTTATGCGGATACTAGCCCTTGAAACGCGGGAACGCGCTGCGGCCGGCGTAGCGTGCGGCGTCGTCGAGTTCCTCTTCGATGCGCAGCAGCTGGTTGTACTTGGCAACACGCTCGGAGCGGGCCGGGGCACCGGTCTTGATCTGGCCTGCGTTGGTAGCCACCGAAATGTCGGCGATGGTGGTGTCCTCGGTCTCGCCGGAGCGGTGCGAGGTGATGGTGGTGTAACCGGCGCGCTGCGCCAGGCTGACGGCGTCCAGCGTTTCGGTCAGCGAACCGATCTGGTTGACCTTCACCAGCAGCGAGTTGGCGGTCTTGGTGTCGATGCCGCGCTGCAGGATGGACGGGTTGGTGACGAAGAGGTCATCGCCAACCAGCTGGACCTTGTCACCGATGGTGTCGGTGAGGGTCTTCCAGCCTTCCCAGTCGTTCTCGTCCAGCGGGTCCTCGATGGAGACCAGCGGGTAGTCGGCGACGAGTTCGGCGTAGTACGCGCTCATCTCGGTGGCGGAAAGCGCCTTGCCTTCGAACTGGTAGGCGCCGTCCGTGAAGAACTCGGAGGAGGCGACGTCCAGGGCCAGGGCGATGTCCTTGCCCGGGGTGTAGCCGGCGTTCTTGATGGCTTCCTGGATCAGGTCCAGTGCTGCGCGGTTGGACGGCAGGTTCGGCGCGAAGCCGCCTTCGTCCCCGAGGCCGGTGGAGAGGCCCTTTTCCTGGAGCACGGCCTTGAGTGCGTGGTAGACCTCAACACCCCAGCGGAGGCCCTCGGAGAAGGTTTCGGCACCCAGGGGGACAACCATGAATTCCTGGATGTCGACGTCGGAGTCGGCGTGCGAGCCGCCGTTGAGGATGTTCATCAGCGGTACGGGCAGCACGTGGGCGTTCGGGCCGCCCAGGTACTTGTACAGCGGCAGGTCAGCGGAGGCTGCGGCTGCGTTGGCAACGGCGAGGGAGACGCCGAGGATGGCGTTGGCGCCCAGCTTGCCCTTGTTGGCGGTGCCGTCCAGGTCGATCATGGCCTGGTCGATGCTGCGCTGGTCGGTGGCGTCGAAGCCGGTCAGTGCAGGGGCGATCTGGTCGATGACAGCGTCAACGGCCTTCTGGACACCCTTGCCGAGGTAACGGCCCTTGTCTCCGTCACGGAGCTCAACGGCTTCGTGCTCGCCGGTGGAGGCACCGGAGGGAACTGCCGCGCGGCCGATCTGGCCATCGGAAAGCAGGACTTCAACTTCTACGGTCGGGTTGCCACGGGAATCGAGGATCTCGCGGGCGTGGATGGCATCGATAAGCGCCATGAATATGCTCCTTATGGGCGATAACTGGGAGTCTGATAGCGGAAAACTAGCGGAAAGCTCGACGTCCTCGTCAGGGACAAGACTAGTCGAGAGTGGCGGAGGTTACGGAAACCTATCCATCCCCGGACGTCATGATGGCGCGTTACTGCCTTCATAGCCGGCCTGGTAGCGCCGGACCGCACCCCGTAGGGCACGTTCGGCGTCGAATCCTTTGCTGCGTGCAGAGCCGACGACGGCGAGCAGCAGCTCGCCGAGCTCCTCCTCGGTTTCGTACGCGGCCGAGGTCTCAGCTGCCTCCGGTGACATGGCCTGCAGGGACCCGGCGCGGGCCGCCCGGTCCAGGGCCTTTTGGGCCTTGGCCAGGGCCGGCAGTGCGTGCGGGATCCCTTCGAACGGGTCCTTGCGGTCCGGCCGTTCGGCCCTTTTGACGGCGTCCCACTTCTGGACAATCTCCTCCACCGTTGCCGGGAAGCTGTCCTGCAGGCTGCCGTCAGGCCGGAAGACGTGCGGGTTGCGGCGGACCATCTTGGCCGAGAGCCCGCGCGCAACGTCGTCGAACGTGAAGCTCCCCCGTTCCTCTGCGAGCCGGGCGTGCAGCACCACCTGAAGCAGCACGTCGCCCAGTTCGCCCTGGAGTTCGGCGTCGTCCGCCCCCGTTTCGATGGTTTCGGCTACCTCGAAGGATTCCTCCAGGAGGTATTCCACCAGGGACTCATGGGTGAGGGCGCCCATCCAGGGGCAGTGCTCCCGGAGGGCGGCGATCACGCCGATGAGCTCCGGCACGGGTGCCGGCTGGTCAGCCAAGGTTGGCGTAGGCGTCGTTGATGTATTCCACCAGCGCTTCCTTTTCCTCCAGGGGGAGGAAGGACGCCTCGGCGGCATTGAGGGTGAGCTCCAGGAGGTCGTCGAGGTCGTAGTCGAAGGTCTCCACCAGGAGTTCGAATTCATCAGTGAGGGTGACGCCGCTCATGAGCCGGTTGTCGGTGTTGATGGTCACGTTGAAGCCAAGCTGGTAGAGCATGTCCAGCGGGTGGCTCTCGATGCCCTCTCCGAAGCCGGCGATCGCCCCGGTCTGGAGGTTGGAGGAGGGGCATATCTCCAGGGCGATGCCGCGGTCTCGGATCCAGCTGGAAAGGTCACCGAGGGTGACCAGGCCGATGCTGTCCTCCCCGCCTTCGGCACCCTGGCTGTCCTCGTCGTCGAACTCCACCAGGATGTCCTCAGCGATGCGGACACCGTGGCCCAGGCGCAGCGCCCGGCCGTCAACCAGCGCAGACTGGATGCTCTCGAGTCCGGCGGCCTCGCCGGCGTGCACCGTGGCCGGAAAGTTGTGCTCTGCCAGGTAGGTGAAGGCGTCCCTGAAGCGGGCGGGCAGGAAGCCGTCCTCGGCGCCTGCGATGTCGAAGCCGACGGCCCCCTTGTTCCGGTGGCGCACGGCGAGTTCGGCAATCTCCTGGCCGCGGTCCGCGTGCCGCATGGCCGTAATCAGCTGGCCGACCTGGATCTCGCGCCCGGTCTCGGCCACGGCGTCAACGCCTGCTTCGAGGCCTTCCTGCACGGCCTCCACCGCTTCGTCCAGGGACAGGCCCTTCTGCAGGTGCTGTTCAGGGGCCCAGCGGACCTCGCCGTACACCACGCCGTCGTCCGCGAGGTCTTCCACGAATTCCTTGGCCACGCGGAACAGGCCTTCCTTGGTCTGCATCACGGCAACCGTGTGGTCGAAGGTCTCCAGGTAGCGGACCAGTGAACCGGAGTCAGCAGACTCGCGGAACCATTCACCCAGTGCCACGGGATCATCGGAGGGAAGAGTGTGGCCAACCGCCTCGGCAAGCTCGATGATGGTGGCCGGACGGAGGCCGCCGTCCAGGTGGTCGTGGAGGGAAACCTTGGGCAGGCTCTTCAGGTCGAAATCGATGGCGGGGGCAGCGTCAACAATGGGCTCAGTCACGTACCAACCTTAGGGTCGGCAGACGCGCAACGCCAGCCGCTACGGGGTTCCGGGCTCAGTATCCCCGGCCGCGGAGGCCAGGATCGGGGCAGACCCGGAGTGCGGGGGCTTAGCGCCATCCGGACCGCCGTCGAGCCATTCATCCACGACCTCGGCGTCATTGCGGGCGAGGTGCTTGTGCCACCAGCGCAGGCCGTGGTCGATCACGATGCCCAGGATGATCGCGAACACCACTGCAATACCTGCGCTCAGCAGCGGGTTGTCGTGAAGCCAGGGAAAAGAACTGGCGAGGAGCCCGATGCCGATCGAGTAACCCACCCACGTAACGCAGGCGAAGGCGTCCAGCAGGAAGAAGCGGCGGTGCGCAAAACCGGTGCTTCCAGCCACATAGTTCACAGCCACCCGGCCCCAGGGGATGTAGCGGGCCGTGAAGATGAGGACGGCGCCGCGCTTTTCGAGCTCATACCTCGCCCAGCCGAAGGCCTTTTGCACTTTGCTGCGGCGCATCCACTTCCAGCGGTACAGCCCGATCCTGCGGCCCAGCAGGAAGGCCATGTTGTCCCCCGCGATGGCGCCGACCAAGGCGGTGATCCCCAGGATCCAGAGGTTTGGTTCTCCGCTGTGGCGGGAAAATGCCGCCAGCGCAACGATCAGGGTCTCACTGGGGACCACCATGGCGAAGCCGTCCACAAAGAAAAAAACCAGCAGAACTGGGTAAATCCACCATTGGCCCGCTGCATGGAGCACGGCCTCATTGATAAACTCCACGCGGGTCTTGCTCCTAGACGAAAAAATGACGCAGCCAAAGTGACGGAAATCGCTCTTCAGTGTCCCACGGCCAAGGCGTCCTTCGCTACGCCCCGGCCGTGAAAGTACGCTTCCAAACTTGGCGGCGGGCGGGCCCTTTCGCCATCGCCCAGCGGGCTGATGACCTCGGGGGAAGGTCCGTCACTCGCTGGGCGGATTACCGCCGTCGGCCGGGGCGCCCGGGTCCTTCATCCGTTCCACCACCGGCACCTTTCCGCGGATGCGGTTAATGACCAGGTCAACGGCAATGCCAAGCGCCACCGCGCAGACGATCGCGATGACCGCGCCCAGCAGGTGGTTGTCCTCGAACCATTGCCCGAAGAACAGGCCGATGCCCACCGAATAGCTGGCCCACAGGGTGGCGGAAAGCACCGTCAGCCCGATGAACCGGTGCCGCGGATAGTGCGTGACCCCGGCCGTGAGGTTCACCGCGACCCGGCCGATCGGCACGAAACGGGCCACCAGGATCAGCGACGCGGGCCGTTTCCGCAGTTCCCCTCCCGCCCACCGGAAGGCGCTTTGCATACGGGAGCCGCGCATCCAGGACCAGCGGCGTGTTCCTACTTTCCGACCGATGAGGTAGGCGATGTTGTCGCCGGAGAAGGCCCCCAGGCCTGCAACCAGCATCAGCAGCCACGGGTTGGGAACATCTGCGGTTGCGGCCACCGCTGCGAGTCCCACCACCACGGATTCACTGGGGATCGGGGGAAAGAAGCCGTCGATAAGGCAGCAGGCCAGGACGAGGAGCAGCACCCAGGGCTGCCCGGCGGCAGCGAGGATGAAATCGTTAATGGCCTGCATTGTCCCTATGCTATTCGGTCGATGATGAGCTGCTGGGCCGGGCGCGAACCTTCCGGAGCGATCATCACCGCGTGCTCCAGTGCTTCCCTGGCGCGCGCAAACTTTTCCGGCGTGTCCGTGAGCAACGTCATCAGCGGTTCGCCGGCCCGGACCACGGCGCCCGGCTTGGCGTGCATCCGCACCCCCGCACCCGCCTGGACGAGGTCTTCCTTGCGTGCACGGCCGGCGCCGAGGCGCCACGCAGCCACTCCCACGGACAAAGCATCGAGCTCAACCAGCACCCCGTCCGCCGGGGCGTAGATGACCTCGGATTCCTTGGCCACCGGCAGCTTCGCCCGGGGATCCCCGCCCTGCGCCTGGATCATGCGGTTCCAGACGTCCATGGCCCGGCCATCCTTCAGCGCCGCCCGGGGATCGGCGTCGTGGATGCCGGCGCACGCCAGCATCTCCTCCGCCAGCCGGACGGTGAGTTCGACGACGTCTTCCGGACCGCCGCCGGCCAGGACCTCCAGGGATTCCTCCACTTCGATCGCGTTGCCCGCGGTGAGGCCCAGGGGCGTATCCATGTTGGTCAGCAGTGCCACCGTGTTGACGCCGGCATCCTTGCCGAGCGCCACCATGGTTTCGGCCAGTTCACGGGCCCGGGCCTCGTCCTTCATAAACGCGCCACTGCCCACCTTGACGTCCAGGACCAGCGAGTCTGTGCCTTCGGCGATCTTCTTGCTCATGATCGAAGAGGCAATCAGGGGGATGGCTTCCACGGTGCCGGTGACGTCCCGGAGGGCGTAGAGCTTCTTGTCCGCCGGCGCCAGTCCGGGACCGGCGGCGCAGATCACTGCGCCGACGTCCTGCAGCTGGGCCATCATCTCGTCGTTGCTGAGTGCGGCACGCCAGCCGGGGATCGACTCGAGCTTGTCCAGGGTGCCGCCGGTGTGGCCCAGGCCGCGGCCGGACAGCTGCGGCACAGCCACACCAAACACGGCCACCAGGGGCGCCAGCGGGAGGGTGATCTTGTCCCCCACCCCGCCGGTGGAATGCTTGTCGCTGGTAGGCTTCACGCCGCCGTCGGGACGCCGAAGAATGGAGAAGTCCATCCGCTCCCCCGACGCAATCATGGCCGCCGTCCAGCGGGAAATCTCGGCCCGGTCCATGCCGTTGAGCAGGATGGCCATGTTCAGCGCCGCCATCTGCTCGTCCGCAATGGCTCCGCGTGTGTAGGCATCGATGGTCCAGTCAATCTGCTCGGGGCTCAAGACGCCTTTGTCCCGCTTGATGCGGATAATGTCGACGGCGTCGAACGCCTCAGTTTCGTGTGTCACGTTCAGTCCTCCAGGTGTTGGGGACCAAATGCATCAGGCAGCACCTGGTCCATCGTCTTGATGCCGTGGGTGGTCATCAATTCCATGCCGGGAGCGCGGAATTCGTAGAGCAACTGGCGGCAGCGGCCACACGGCATCAGGACGCGGCCTGCGCCGTCAACGCAGTAGAAGGCACGAAGCAGGCCGCCACCCGTCATGTGCAGGTTGCCCACCAGCGCGCATTCGGCGCAAAGCGTCAGGCCGTAGCTGGCGTTCTCCACGTTGCAGCCGCTGACGATCCGCCCGTCGTTGGTGAGGGCCGCCGCCCCCACCGGGAACTTCGAGTACGGCGCGTAGGCATTCTTCATGGCATCCACGGCGGCCGCCTCAAGGGCACGCCAATCTACGGCGGCCGGACGTGCTGCGTTCTGCTCCACGCCATCAACCCTTGACGTACGGGATGCCGCTGGCGGCCGGCGGCCTGGAACGTCCCACCAGTCCGGCGACAGCGAGGACGATCACCAGGTAGGGCAGCATGGCCATGAACTGGCTGCGAACCGGGGTGCCGATGATGGCCACGATGCTCTGCAGGTTGTCCGCGAAGCCGAACAGCAGTGCCGCGAAGAAGGCACCGATAGGGTTCCAGCGTCCAAAGATGAGTGCGGCCAGGGCAACGAAGCCTCGTCCGCCGGAGATTTCCTTGGTGAAGCTGCCGATCGCCACGAGGGTGAAGAAGGAGCCGCCGATGCCTGGGATGGCGCCGCCCAGGGTGACGTTACAGAAGCGCGTCGCGTTGACCTTGATGCCCAAGGTGTCAGCGGCCTGCGGGCGCTCGCCTACGGCCCTGGCCCTCAGTCGTTTGGTGATCCCTCTGAGTTCAAGTTTCAAAACTCTGACCAATCTCGAAGCGTCCAGTGAATCCCCCGGACGGATATGTGGCTGCAGCACCAGCCTAGTCTTTGCAGTCCTGCGTGGGCGGTCCTGCCGTTCGGCGAACTCCAACGAAAAGCGCCACTGCCAGGCCAGTCGATGACCATCCTGGGGTGGCGCTTTGCGAGGGTGACTAATAGCACATTGTCAGGTTGGTGCTCGTTGGCGGCAGTGGGCAGTAACCGAGCCATATCCGCACCCGACCCTGATCATTGTTGAGGTTTTGATGCCAAGGAGTAGGTAGCGGGCTCTTCGCCTCTCCTGAAGCCCGCTGATCAGGCGCGAACGTACACTGATGGCCCCGTCGAAGCGGGGCCACCAGTGGTCGTTTGCGCTGGAGGGCTGCTTAAAGGCGGACCAGCATCTTGCCGGTGTTGGCGCCGTCGAGCAGGTCCATGAAGGCCTGCGGTGCGTTCTCCAGCCCGTCAATCACGGTCTCGTCATAGCGGACGGAACCGTCCGCCAGCCAGGCTGACATCCTCTCGAAGAACTCCGCACGGTGCTGGCGCTGTCCGCCAACCAGGAACCCGCGGAGCGTAAGCTGCTTGCCGATTGCGAGCATGAGGTTCCGCGGTGCGGGCGTCGGTTCGGTGGAGTTGTACTGGGCGATGGCGCCGCACATCGCCACCCGGCCCCCCACGTTGAGTTCGGCCAGGGCGGCCTCCAGATGCTCGCCGCCCACATTGTCGAAGTACACGTCAATGCCCGCCGGTCCTGCGGCCTTCTCCAGCTGCTCCCGCACGGGCCCGTCGTGGTAGTTGAACGCGGCGTCGAAGCCCAGTTCCAGGAGCCGCGCCACCTTTTCGGGCGTCCCAGCGCTGCCGATAACCCGGGACGCGCCCATCGCCTTGGCGATCTGCCCGACGAGTGACCCCACGGCGCCGGCGGCGCCCGAGACGAACACTGCGTCGCCTGGCTTGAACTCGGCCACCTTAAGCAGGCCCGCATACGCCGTCAGGCCGGTCATGCCCAGCGCGCCGAGGAACGCCGACGCCGGCGCGAGGTCCGTCCGGGCAACGTTCGTTGCGTCCGCATCCAGGACCGCATATTCCCGCCACCCCAGCTGATGCACGACGGCGTCACCCACCTTCCGCCCCTCGGCCCTGGACGCGATGACCTCACCGACGGCACCGCCGTCGAGCGCTGCATCCAGCGCGAAAGGTGCCGAGTAGGATTTGACGTCGTTCATGCGCCCGCGCATGTACGGGTCCACTGAGATGTAGAGGTTCCGGACCAGGATCTGGCCGTCCTGGAGCTCCGGCAGCGGCGATTCGGCCAGCCGGAAGTTCCCCGGGACGGGGCGTCCCGTGGGGCGCGACGCCAGCCGGATTTCGCGGGTGGACGTGGGAAGTGCCGTTGTTGTGCTCATGCTGCGAACTCCAGGATCTTGATGTCCACTGTCATGTTTCCGCGGGTGGCGTTGGAATAGGGGCAAATCTGGTGGGCTTTGGCTACGAGGCTTTCCGCCGTGGCGAGGTCCAGGGCCGGAACCGCGATCTCCAGTTCTGCCGCGAGGCCGTAGCCCATGCCGTCCTCCAGTGCACCGAAATGGATCTTGGCGGCCACCGCAGAGTCGGTGAGGTCGGCACGTTCCTTGCGCCCGACGAGGCGCAGGGCGGAGTGGAAGCATGCTGCGTAGCCGGCGGCGAAGAGCTGCTCCGGGTTTGTACCCTGTCCGTTTCCGCCCAGTTCCAGGGGGCTGGCGAGGCTGACATCCAGCTTTCCGTCCTTGGTGCGTGCGTTGCCATCGCGGCCTTCGCCGGAAGCCAGGGCCTCGGCAGTGTAGAGAGTCTTCATGTGTGGTCCGTCCTGTTGATATCGATGCCGGAAATGTCTGATGGGTCAGTGCGAGCGGTGGAGCGCTTCCGTGAGCCTGCCCAGGGTGGTCCTGAGCTGCTCGAGCTCCTCGGCTGAAAGTCCGGCGGCGTCCGCAAGGTGCTGGGGAATCCCGTTGGCCTTGCTGCTGAGTGCGCGCCCTGCCGGGGTCAGGTGGATGGCAACGCGGCGTTCGTCTTCGCCGGACCGCCGCCGCTCCACAAAGCCCAGCGCTTCGAGACGCTTGAGCAGGGGTGACAGAGTGCCGGAATCAAGGCCCAGCTCCTCGCCCAGCTCCTTGACGCCCTTGGGCTCGGATTCCCAAAGGACCAGCATCACCAGGTACTGCGGGTAGGTCAGGCCGAGGTCTTCAAGCACGGGCCTGTAGACCGCAGTGGCTGCACGGGAAGCGGAGTACAGGGCAAAGCACACCTGGCGGTCAAGGCGGGGGGCTTCAGTCATGAGCTCAACGATAGTCCACGATTCAATTGTGCACAACTTACCTTTCAAGGAGAAGCGCGAACGTACACTTGGGGCCCTGCGGGAAGGGGCCCCAAGTGTACGTTCGCGCTTCTGGGGGCTTAAGTGTTCGTTCGCGCTTGTGGGGGCTTAAGTGTTCGTTCGCGCCATGAGGGGTCAGGGGGTGTGGAGGTCCCGGATGGTCCGGAGGGCTGCCGCCGTCAGGACCTGGATGCCGAAGCCGAGGGCACGTTCGTCCAGGATGTAGTCGCCGCGGTGGAGGTCATACTCCTCGCCCCCGGGGGTCTTGGTGCCAAGCCTCATCATGGCACCGGGCAGATCCGCCAGGAACCACGCGAAGTCCTCCCCGCCCATGGACTGGGGGGTCAGCACCACGGCATTTTCGCCGATCTCAGCGCGGGCGGCCGCTTCGATGAGGGCCGTTTCGTGCTCGGAGTTGACCACAGGCGGTACTCCCCTGGTGTGCTCCAGGCGCACATCCACGCCATAGGGCGCGGCCACCTGGTGGACCACCTCGTCCAGCAGTTCTCCCGCACTGTGCCAAGCGTCCCGGTCCAGGCAGCGCATGGTTCCGGCCATATATCCGCTGCCAGGAATGGCGTTAGGGGCAGACCCTGCAGAGATCTGTCCCCAGACGACCGAGACTCCGCTGCGCACGTCCACGCGGCGGGACAGCACCGCAGGAACATTCACTGCAATCTGCGACAGCACAAACACGAGGTCTTCGGTCAAGTGCGGCCGGGATGTGTGGCCGCCCCGGCCGGAGAGCTCGATCCTGATGGTGTCCGAAGCCGACGTGATGGCACCAATGCGCGTTCCGATCTTCCCGACGTCAATGCGCGGGTCACAGTGCAGCGCAAGGATCCGCGGGACGCCTTCCAGGACGCCCTGCTCGATGCACGAATGCGCTCCGCCCGGCATCGTCTCCTCCGCCGGCTGGAAAATGATACGGACTGTGCCGCGCAGCGGGGACTCCACATGCATCCGGTGCAGCACCAGCGCGATGCCGAGCATGGTGGTGGTGTGGACATCGTGGCCGCAGGCATGGGTGACGCCATGGTTCTTGGACGCGAACGGCAGGCCGGTCTCCTCGATGATGGGAAGGGCATCGATGTCACCACGCAAGGCGGCTGCAATGGGGCCCTCCCCGACGTCTACCGTCAGCCCGGTTCCGTCCAGCCGCTTGGGCTGCAGGCCCGCGGCCTCAAGCCGTTCGACGAGCCTGTCAGTGGTGCGGAATTCCTTGAACGACAGCTCGGGGTGCGCGTGCAGATCCCGGCGGAAGTCAATCAGTTCCGGTAGGAGCGGCTCCAGCCATGGCCCCACCAACGCAGTGGGCTCAGCTTCAGTAGTGTAATTGCGCACAGATTTACTCTAGCGAGCGTCCGCGGAATACCGGCATCATAGGCGTCGCGTTACGGATTGCTCGTCGCGGCGCTGAACGGACCATGGAACTACAGGACGTCTGTGTCGCCGCTGGCCTTCAGCGCATCAACGGCACCCTTGACGCGCTGGGCATGCTGCTTCGTGGTCACCAGAAGCGCGTCCCCGGTATCAACGATGACAACGTCCTTAATACCGATGAGCGCAATGACACGCTTGGTGTCCGACACCACCACGCCGCTGGCGTTTTCGGTGAAGACGCGGGCTCCGTCCCCGATAACGGTGACATCGTCCACTTCGCGTGCACTGTTGAGCCGGCCCACCGAAGCGAAGTCGCCGACGTCGTCCCAGCCGAAGGTGCCGGGAACAACGGCGACGTCACCTGCCGCGGCGGCAGGTTCAGCCACGGCGTAGTCGATGGCGATCTTAGGCAGCGTGGGCCACACGCGTGCAGTGACCGTGTCACGTTCAGGGGTGTCCCAGGCCTGGGCGATCTCCTGCAGGCCCTTGAAAAGATCCGGCTGGTTGGCCTCGAGGTGCTTAAGCATCAGGGCCACGGGAGCTACGAACATGCCCGCATTCCATACGTACTCGCCGCTGTCCACATACTGCTGGGCAACGTCTTCGTCGGGCTTCTCCACGAACTCCACCACAGCCTGGGCGCTGGGCGCACCTTCGATGTGCAGCGCCTGCCCGGCACGGATGTAGCCGAAACCGGTGGACGGGTGTGTCGGCTTGATGCCGATGGTCACGATCTTCCCGGCGGCTGCCGTGTAGATGGCTTCACGGACGGCTTCCTGGAAGAGGTGGTCCGGGCTGATCACCTGGTCGGCCGCGAAGGAACCCATGATGGTGTCCGGATCCCGCTCGTGCAGGATGGCGGCGGCAAGGCCGATGGCGGCACCGGAATCCTTCGGCTCGCTTTCCAGGACAAGGTCAGAGTCCTGGAGCTCAGGCAGCTGGCGGCACACCGCAGCACGGTGCGCCGTGCCCGTGACCACGAGGACGCGCTTGCCCGCGAGGGGCTCAAGCCGGTCATACGTGGCACGCAGCAAAGTGCTGCCCGACCCCGTGAGGTCGTGAAGGAACTTGGGAGCTGCTGCTCGTGACAGGGGCCAGAGGCGGGTCCCCACTCCGCCTGCCGGAATCACCGCAATGAAGCGGCTAAGGGGTGAATCCGGGCTTGTCACTTTGTCTGTACTCATCACCGCTTACTTTAGCGGACCCGCCGCAGAGGTCCCCTCGAACGGCACCGGGCAGGCCGCAAACGGCCGAATCGTGTGGTGTTCGTCTCATAACAGGCGGAAACCCGCGGCAGCAGGAGTCACCAAGGAGTTCCTAAATTGAATAAGCTGTGAGCGAAGCCTAGATTTAGGCCTGAGCTACGAGTGCTCTCGCAGCAGGCGTTCCCCCCGCGTGGATCTCATGCCAGCGCCGCTGTGTTGCAGGGAGGTTTAATCAGTGCCGACAAAACCAGCTGGCACCTTGTACCGCGGCCGTGAAGGCATGTGGTCCTGGGTAGGACACCGTATTACCGGTGTTGTGATCTTTTTCTTCTTGTTGGTCCATGTGCTGGACACCTCATTGGTGCGTGTGTCCCCCGAGGCCTACACGGCTGTGATCGGCGCCTACAAGAATCCCCTGATGGCCCTGGGTGAAACGGGCCTTGTCGCCGCGATTGTTTTCCACGCCTTTAATGGCCTGCGGATCATCGCCGTCGATTTCTGGAAGAAGGGCGCGAAGTACCAGCGCCAAATGCTGTGGACGGTCCTGGCCCTCTGGGTGGTCGTTATGGTCGGCTTCTCCATCCGCCACCTTTCCCTTGCGCTCGGAGGTCACTAAGCCATGACTGCAACAATCGAGAACCCGCGCAGCGGGAAGCCCGGCAGCGGGAAGATCTCGCCCCAGTACCGCCGCACCGGCGCGAGCAAGGGCAACTTCGAAATGCTGGCGTGGCTGTTCATGCGCCTCTCCGGCGTGGTCCTGGTGGTGCTGATCTTCGGCCACCTCTTCGTGAACCTCCTGGTGGGCGAAGGCATCCACGCCATCGACTTCGGTTTTGTCGCCGGCAAGTGGGCTGACCCGTTCTGGCAGGTCTGGGACCT
>DATFAE010000236.1:0-20976 GCA_035254945.1 Arthrobacter sp.
ACCGCGCTGGATCGAATCGAAATACCGCAGCGGCAGCCGGTGGATCTTCGCCTCGATCTCCTCGCGCAGCCCGAACACCGTCCGCTGCACCACCCCGTTCAGCACATACGCCTGCACCCACATAAACGCCGACGCCAGCACGTACAGCACCAGCGCCCACAGCAGCACGCTGGACAGCGCGGCGAAGTCGATCCCCTCCCCCGGGGTCAGCGCCATCGGCGTGAGCATGTCCGCCTTCTGGTTTTCGCCCGCGGCCCGCAGCTGCGCGATCAGCTGGTCCTTGCTCACCCCTGGCGGCAGCTGCTTGGAGACTACCCCGGCGAAAATCAGGTTGGTGCCCTCGCCCAGCAGCCGCGGCCCGATCACCGAGAGCGCCACGCTCGAGATGCCCATCACCAGTACCAGCAGCAGCCACGCCCGCTCCGGCCGCAGCGTGCCCAGCAGCCGCCTGGCCGACGGCCAGAAGTTCATCGCCTTCTCCGCGGGCACGTTCATCCCGGCGAACGGTCCACCGTGTCCGGGTCCGCCGCGTGGACGGGGAATGCGTACGACGTCGGCAGCCCCGGTTTTCGGGCCGGGTGCGGTTCCGCCGGCGGCGCCTCCGTGGGATGAGGCAGCGCCCGACGGCGGCCGGTGCGGCGTGCTCATACCGTCTCCTCCGCTGACAGCTGGGAGGACACAATCTCCCGGTACGTTTCCGAGGTCTCCAGCAGCTCGCTGTGCGTTCCGCGGGCGACGATCCTGCCGTCGTCGAGCACCAGGATCTGGTCCGCGTCCACGATGCTGGACACCCGCTGGGCGATGATCACCAATGTTGCGCCGGCGGTGCTGCGCTTGAGCGCCTGGCGCAGCCGGGCATCGGTGCCGGTGTCCAGCGAGGAGAAGGAGTCGTCAAAGATGTACAGCTCGGGCCGTTTCACCAGGGCCCGGGCGATGGCCAGCCGCTGCCGCTGCCCGCCGGAAACGTTGGTGCCGCCCTGCGAGATGGGCGCGTCCAGCCCGCCCTCCATCTCCTCCACAAAGTCCCGGGCCTGGGCAATCTCCAGCGCTGACCAAAGCTCGTCCTCGGTGGCATCCGGCTTGCCGTACTGCAGGTTGCTGCGGACGGTGCCGCTGAACAGGTAGGGCCGCTGCGGGACCAGGCCGATGTGCCCCCAAAGCAGGTCCGGGTGCAACTCGCGCACGTCCACGCCGTCGATCCGGACGGAACCTGTGGTGGCGTCGAACAGCCGCGGCATGAGGTTCACCAGGGTGGTCTTGCCCGATCCGGTGCTGCCGATGATCGCCGTCGTCTGGCCCGCCCTGGCCGTGAAGCTGAGCCCGGAGAGGACGGGCTGGTCTGCACCCGGGTAGGCGAATCCGGCGTCGACCATTTCCAGCTCGCCGCGCCGCACGGCGCTGCTGAGCGGATTCCTGGGGGGCCGGACGCTGGACTCCGTGCCCAGCACCGTGCCAATGCGGTCCGCGGAAACGGAGGCGCGCGGAATCATCACTGCCATAAAGGTGGCCATCATGACGGACATCAGGATCTGCATCAGGTAGCTCAGGAACGCGATCAGGGTGCCCACCTGCATGGAGCCGTCCTCGATCCGGAACGAGCCGAACCAGATCACGGCCACGGACGAGACGTTCAGCACCAGCATCACCACGGGGAACGCGAGCGCCATCAGCCGGCCGGCCCGGAGCGCGGTGTCCGTGACGTCCTCGTTCGCCTGGGCGAAGCGCGCCGTTTCGATGTCCTCGCGGACGAACGCGCGCACCACCCGGATGCCGGTGAGCTGCTCGCGCAGGACCCGGTTCACGGTGTCGATCCGCTTCTGCATCTTCCGGAACAGCGGCACCATCCGGGTGATGATGAGCCCCACGCCCACAAGGAGCGCGGGGACGGCGACGGCGATCAGCCAGGACAGCTGCACGTCCTGCCGGACGGCCATGATCACCCCGCCGATGGCGAGCATGGGCGCGGACACCATCATGGTGGCCGCCATCAGCACCAGCTGCTGGACCTGCTGGACGTCATTGGTGGAGCGGGTGATCAGGCTGGGGGCACCGAACTTGGTGACTTCCTGCTCGGAGAACTCCCCCACGCGGGCGAAGATCGCGCCGCGGAGGTCCCGGCCCGTGCCCATGGCGGCCTTCGCCCCGAAGTACACGGCGATCACGGCGCAGATGATCTGCAGCAGGGTGATGCCCAGCATCAGGGCGCCGAGGTTGAGGATGACGCCGGCGTCCCCCTTGGCGACGCCTTCGTCGATGATGTCCGCATTCAGCGTGGGCAGGTAGAGGGACGCGATGGACTGTGCCAGCTGGAAAATGACGACGGCGATCAGCAGCTGCCGGTGCGGCCGGAGGTATTCAACAAGCAGTTTCCAGAGCAAGGCGGCTCCTGACACAGTGTCCACAAGTGGTGGTGCGAAGGTCAGTTTACGCCCGCTGGCTGGGCTGGGGACGTGCCTGCGGAGGAGAAGTTGGGCGGTTCTCGGACAGCGTATTTGCGCTGAGCCCGCAGCTATAGGGGGAGCAGCCTTGTTATCGAACCGGGAGGGGGCTGCTGCCGCTGGGGCTTTCGCTTGCGCGCTCAAGAGTTGCCACGAGCTTGCCGACCTGGATGACGGCGGCCCTGATCCGTTCGGGGTCGCTGATGGTAAGGAACTGCAGCATGAGGCCGTCCAGGGCAGCAAAGATGGCCAACGGGGCCCCGTCGTCCACGTTGAGGCCCCGTTGCCTCAAAGCATTTTCCACAGTGCCCATGTAGTTCGCGTAAAGGCGTTCCACCAAGGCGCGTACCTCGGGATTGCGCCGGGATTCGAGAAGCATCTCGAACTGGAACAGTTGCAGCTCCGGTTCCCGCGACACCGTTGCGAGGAGTGAATCGGCGAAGTTCTCGTCAAAGTCCGCGATCTTTTCCAGGCCTGTCTCCTCGATGGACCGCTGGATGGCCCACTCCATTGTGGCGGCAAGAAGACCCTCGATAGAACCGAAGTGATGAGTGACAAGGGTGTGGTTCACTCCTGCCCGGGACGCAACGGACCGATACGTAACCCCGCGCAGTCCTTTTTCTCCGACCACTTCGATCACTGCGGAAAGCAAGGCATCGCGCCCGTCTCCATAGGGCAACCGGGCTGACGGCTGGTTCATGCACCGAGTCTAGCCCTCCTGGTCCGGCCTTGAAAAAGCATTGACAGCCAGAACTAAACAAATGTATAGTTCTGGTGTGGCTGATATCACGCAATGCGTTCAGCCAGCTTGAGCAGATTTCCATTCCCGTGGAACGCACCGTCGCGAGCCAGCAAGGGACCTTCCAACACTTCTGCATATAGGCCCTGCGCCTTGCACTTTCCTGAAAGAGCCAACGGATGACCCAAGAACCAGTCGGAATCTCTACACGCCCGCTGCAAGAGGATCCACCCCCTGCCTCCACTTCCCCACGGCTGAGGCCCAACAAGCTCGGCGTCATAGCCATTGCGTTCTTTGCTATTGCCGCAGCCGCCCCCATGGCTGCAGTGGTGGGAGCAAGCCCGGTACTGTTTTCGGCCAGCGGCCCAGGAACGCCGGTAATTTATGTGATAGCAGCACTGCTGGTTGCCCTCTTCTCCGTCGGTTACCTGCGGATGAGCCAGCACATCACCAACGCGGGCGGCTTCGTGGCGTACATGGCCAAAGGACTGGGCAACAGGTGGGCCACCGGAGGGGCCGGAATCGCCATCCTGACCTACCTGAGCCTTCAGATTGGGCTTTGGTCCCAGTTTGGGGTCTTTGCGCAGTTGCTGGTTGAAGGCCTCACCGGTATCAGCCTTCCGGTGTATTCCTGGATTGCCGTGTTGCTGGCGGTGGTGACGGGCCTGACAATGCGGGGCGTCGATGCGAGCCTGAAGGTGCTGGGAGTTCTCATTCTGGGGGAAGCTTTTGCGGTAGCGGCCCTTGTGGTGTCACTCATCGCCCAGAAGGGGCTGGGGATCTTCACATTTGAAGGGTTCACCGGATCCAGCGTCTTCGGTCCCGGCCTGGGCATTTCCCTGCTGTTTGCCTTCGCCTGCTTCACCAGCTTCGAAGCAACCGTCGTGTTCGCGGAAGAGGCAAAGAATCCCCGGCGCACCATTCCCCGGGCTGCCTACTTCGTCATTGCCTTCATTGGCATCTTCTACACCATCTCCACCTGGGCTATCAGCGGCGCCATCGGCATCGACAACATCCAAGCCGTCGCCACCGAAAATCCCGCAGGCATGGTCTTCGATCTCGCCGATTCCAGCGCGGGTTATTGGCTGAACCTGACCATGCAGATCCTCGTTGTCACGAGTTTCCTGGCGATGCTCCTGGGCTTGGCCAACATGTTCTCCCGGTACCTGTTTTCCCTCGGCCGCGCCGGAGCCCTGCCGATCAACCTGTCCTCCGTGTCCAAGACGGGAGCTCCGCACTTCGCGGGGCTCGTGAACGGCCTCGTTGTCCTGGCGATCATCAGCATCTTCCTGCTGGCAGGCGCGGACCCCATCACAACGGTGTTTGCCTGGTTCGTCGCCCTGGGAACGGCGGGGTTCATCACCATCCTGCTGGTGACATCAGCGGCGATCGTCGTGTTCTTTGCCAGAAACCGCATGCGGGACAACCTCTGGGTCACCGTGATCGCACCGTCCCTGTCTTTCCTGGCCTTCATCGTTATTGGCTATCTGACCCTGGACAACTACGACGCGCTGCTCGGCGGCGCAGGCGGCGTTGCCCGATGGCTCCTGCTCGGCATCCCCCTCTTCTTCGTGGCAGGGATCGCCCGGGGCGCACAGAAGCCATCCATCAATTTCGCCGCAGTCATCGGCTGACCCATTACCACCACCAACCAGCATCAAAAGAACAAGGAATAAGGAATAAGGACATGACTTCAGCTGACATCCAGGACTACATCCCCGAAGACCAGTGGCCCCCCGTCTCGGCAATGCTGGAAGGATTCGGGGACCAGACCCTGCCCGCTTCCCCCGCTCTGGCCGGCACCACATTGAGCCTCCTGGACGGGGACGGCTCCAAGGCTGAGTACGTTTTTGACGATGAATCTTCGCTGGCTTGGAGCCTGAGGCGCGGTGACGTCACGACCAGCGGAACGGCGGGCTACAAGGCGATCGAAGCCCGGCCCGGCATCTTCATCATCGACTTCATCCGGGGTGAAGGTCCTGCCACGGAAAACGTCACCATCATCGCCGACCGCAACACCGGGGCCACAACAACCGGCGTCTCCCGGTTTGTCACCCTGGACGGTGGGACACGGAGCACCACCGATTTCAGCCAAGCCAACGCCGAGGGTTCCTCCGTGCACCACCGGCGCTCCGCGGCCTTGGTGGGCAAGCGGATTTACTACCGCTACAGCGACGTCGAAACGTACGAGCACATCTACCTGAACCCGGGCACCTTCACCTGGAACTGCATCCGCGGTGGTGAGGCAGGGCTGGCCGACACTGACCGGTGCATGACTTGGGAAGTTGCGGATGACCTCTTCATCTTCTTCTGGACCGAAAAGGTCATGTGCGTCGAAGCCGTGCTGCTGGTGGACCTGCGCGAGCAGCGCTCCATCGGCCGGATGTTCGGCTGGGACGATCCTGCAAGCGAACCCGTCATCCTGCCCTTCAACTCCCGGCTCAGCGTCCTGAACACCACTGAATACCCGCAGGACTTCCAGAAGCATTAGTCACCATTGCTCGAAGAGGAGTAAAGAATGAAAACGTACGAATCGTTGCTTGACGAGGTCACCGCCTTCTCGGGGCAGACCCGCACCATCCTTGACCCTGCTACTGGTGAGATCGTGGGTGAGGCGCCCATCCATGACCTTGAGTACCTTGAGCGGGCAGTCGCTGAGGCGCAGGCCGCCCAGCCGGCCTGGGCCGCAATGGGCCACGACGCCCGGTCCGCCGCGCTCCTCAAGGCGGCCGACGCCGTCGAACGCTCCGCCGAGGAACTCGCGCGCATACTTTCCCGCGAGCAGGGCAAACCCTTGAACGGGCCGAATGCCCGGTTCGAGGTAAGTGCCTGCGCGGCATGGCTGCGCGCCGCGGCAACCATCCGATTGGAGCCGGAAACGGTGGTCGATGACGGCGAGACCCGGGCGGAGCTGCACTACAAGCCGATCGGCGTTGTAGGCGCGATCGGACCGTGGAACTGGCCCATGATGATCGCCGTCTGGCAGATCGCCCCCGCCCTGCGGATGGGCAACGCCGTGGTGGCCAAGCCCTCCGGCAACACCCCGTTGTCCGTGCTGGCGCTGGCCAGGGTCCTGAACGAGGAGCTTCCCGAAGGCATCCTGTCAGTGGTTTCCTGCGGCCGCGAGGTAGGTGCCCGGCTCACCGAACACCCCGCCGTCGGCAAGATCATGTTCACCGGCTCCACCTCCGCCGGACGCCAGATCATCAAATCCTCCGCGGACACCGTCAAACGGCTCACCCTGGAACTGGGCGGCAACGACGCCGGCATCGTGCTGCCCGACGCCGATCCCGCAACGATCGCCGAGGGCCTGTTCTGGGGTGCCTTCATCAACACCGGCCAGACCTGCGCAGCCCTGAAGCGCCTGTACGTCCACGACGACATCTACGACGCCGTCTGCGACGAACTCACGAAGGTCGCCGCCGCCATGCCGATGGGCGTGGGCCTGGACGAGAACAATGTCCTGGGTCCGCTGCAGAACCGCGCACAGTACGACGTCGTGGCCTCCCTCGTAGAAGAAGCCCGCGCATCCGGCGCCCGGATCCTCCTGGGCGGCAACCCGGATAAGGACCAGCCCGGCTACTTCTACCCCGCCACCCTGGTGGCCGATATCGACAACAACAACCCCCTGGTCGCCGAAGAACAGTTCGGCCCCGCCCTGCCCATCATCCGCTACAGCACCATCGACGAGGCCATCACCAAAGCCAACGCGCTCGACGTCGGCCTCGGCGCCTCCGTCTGGTCCCCCAACATCGCCGAAGCCCGCAAGGTCGCCGCCCGCCTCGAGGCCGGCACCGTCTGGATCAACAAGCACGGCGCCGTGGACCCCCGCGTCCCCTTCGGCGGCGCCAAACAGTCCGGGTACGGCCTGGAGTTCGGCGTCGAAGGCCTCAAGGCCCTCGGCGTCCCGCAGGCCATCAACGGCTGACCCCGCCGAAAAATCCGGGGCTTGTCCGCAAATCCGCGCCTTGAAGGCACAGAGCTGCGGACAAGCCTCGGATCTACCGGACTGCCGGTCTATCGGAGCGCCGGCTCCTGCAGCCACGGCCTGGTGGGGGTCTGGCCCAGTTGGTCGTTGAACTCCTGGGCCTCCCGGTAGTACTCCAGCATGGACAGCCGGGATGCCGCCGCCGGATCCAGCAGGATCACTGCCCGGCGGTGAAGCTGCAGGACCGACGCCGGGCAGTTGGCGCTGACCGGGCCCTCCACCATCGCCTGCACGGCAGCCGCCTTGTTCCCGCCCATCGCCACCAACACTGCCAGTTTCGCCTCCCGGATGGTGCCCAGCCCCTGGGTCAGGCACAGCCGGGGGACGTCTCCGTCGGGGAAGAACCGGGCGTTGTCAGTACGGGTGGCCCCGGCCAGGGTCTTCACCCGGGTCCGGGAAGCAAGGGACGACGTCGGCTCATTGAACCCGATGTGCCCGTTGGCGCCGATGCCCAGGATCTGGATGTCCACTCCCCCGGCGGCTGCGATCGCGGCGTCGTAGCGCTCTGCTTCGGCCACCAGGTCCGCTGCGTCCCCCTGCGGGGTAAAGAGCCGCTCCAGCGGGAGGTCCACGTGGTCAACGAATTCACGCCGGATAGTGGAGTAGTACGACTGCTCATGGTCTTTCGGCAGCCCGGCATACTCGTCCAGCGTGAAGCCGCTGACCCGGCTGAAGCTGAGCTGCTCCTCGCGGTGCCGGCGGATGAGCTCCTGGTAGGTGGAACTCGGGGACCCCCCGGTGGCCAGGCCCAGGACGGCCGGACCCTGCCGGACCCTGGCCTCGATGATGTCCGCCGCCCTGGCCCCTACATGGTCGACGGACTCACACAGAACTATCTGCACGGTCATTCCTTTCCTGCGTTTGTGGTGTGCCGGCCCGGTAGGCCTGCACAAGTTCAAGTTCTTCGGTGGCCACCAGCACGTCCGCCCGGTATCCCGCGGCGATGGCGCCGACCCCGGCGGGGCCCTGCTGGTCCTTGCCACCCCGGTCCAGCCCCATCAGCCGGGCCGGGGTGGAGGAAGCTGCCGCCACGGCATCGGCCAGCGGAATCCCCCACTCGACGCAGCGGCGGACGTTTTCCAGCAGGAAGCTCGTGGCCCCCGCGATCGCCCCGGGCTCTTCCCCTGCGTGGGCCCCTCCCGATGCCGGTGCCAGCCGTGCCACCCGGTCCTGGACCAGCACGTCCAGGCTGCCCAGGGTGTAGTGCCCGTCAGACATGCCCGCCGCCGCCATCGCATCCGTGATGAGGGCTATCGAGCCCGGTCCAACCAGGCCGAAAACCATGCGGACGATTTCCGGGTCCAGGTGCACGCCGTCGGCAATGAGCTCAAGCACCATCTGCCCGGGTGACTGCTCCGCGGCCTGCAGCATCACCGCGACCGGCCCGGCAGCCCGGTGGGCCAGCGCAGGCATCCGGTTGAACAGGTGCGTGGCCGACCACGGGCCTGGGTTCCCTGCACCGTCCCCTGCACCGGCACCTGCCCCGGGAACGGCGCCCAGGACCTCCCTGGTTTGCGCGGCCGTGGCGGCAGTGTGGCCCAGGGAAGGGACCACGCCGAAGTCCCGGCAGAGCTGCACCAGCTCCGCAAACCGGGGGGTCTCCGGGGCGAGCGTCAGTGACCGGACGGTCCCGCGCCCAGCCTCCAGCCATTGCTTCAGGAGCGCCGGATCGCCGTCGATAATCGCGGCAGGATCCTGTGCGCCGCACATGCTTTTGGTGATGAACGGCCCTTCCAGGTGCAGGCCAGCCAGTGTGCCGTCCGCCACCAGGTCCCGCAGCACCGTGATCTGCTCCAGCAGCACCTGCGGCGGCGCCGAGACGAGCGAGGCGAGGACCGACGTCGTGCCTTCCGCGGCGTGCAGCCCGGCGGCCAGGCGGGCCCCTTCCGCGTCCGCGGAGAAGGTGTTCCCGCCGGCACCGTGGCAGTGCACGTCCACGAGCCCGGGCAGGATCAGCGGCACCCGCCGGATCCCGGAGTCGAAACGCTCCGGCAGGTCCGACGTCGGGCCGCACCACTGGATGGTCCCGCCGGCCATCACCACGGTGCCGTCGTCGATCACGCCGTCGCCGGGGAGGCCGGTGACGAGGCGGCCCCGCAGCCCCACCCCGCCGCCCGCGCCGCCGGCCGGCGAAAGCTCAGCTTGCATCGGCTTTGGCCATGGAGCCGTTCTCGTCAGTTTCGTCTTCGCGGCCCATGGTCCGCAGGTTCCAGCGGCGGATGACGAACCGGAACACGATGTAGTAGATGGCGGCGTAGACCAGCCCGATGGGGATCAGCCACAGCGGATTCTGCGCGATGCCGAAGTTCAGGACGTAGTCGATGGCCCCGGCGGAGAACCCGAACCCGTGGTGGATGCCCAGGAAGTTGACCAGCATCATGGACGTTCCAGTCAGGAAGGCGTGGACGATGTACAGCGGCCAGGCCACGAACATAAACGAGAATTCGAGCGGTTCGGTGATGCCCGTAAGGAAGGCGGTGAGGCCGGTGGAGAGCATCACGCCGCCCACCACCTTGCGCTGGGACGGCTTGGCTTCCTGCCAGATGGCCAGGGCGGCGGCGGGCAGGGCGAACATCATGATGGGGAAGAAACCGGTCATGAAGACGCCGGCGGTGGGGTCACCGGCGAAGAACCGGTTCAGGTCGCCGTGGGCGCCGTTGTAGTCGCCGATGATGAACCAGACGATGGAGTTCAGGATGTGGTGCAGTCCCAGCGGGATCAGCAGCCGGTTGAGGGTGCCGTAGACGCCGCTGCCCACCACGGTGTTGTCCGCCACGGCGTTGCCCACGGCGGTCAGGCCGGTGTTGAAGTACGGGTAGATCAGGGCCAGGAGCACACCGATCACAATCGCGGCGAAGGACGTCAGGATGGGCACCAGCCGGCGGCCGGCGAAGAAGCCCAGCCAGTCCGGCAGGGTGGTGCGGTGGAAGCGCTGCCAGAGCAACGCCGTCGTCAGGCCCATGACGATGCCGGCCAGCACGCCGTAGTTGATGACGGGATCCTTCCCGCCCTCCGGGGCGGCTCCCAGCACCAGCGGGGCCATCACCTTGAAAACGTTGGTCAGGACCAGGTATCCGACGACGGCGGCGAGGGCCGTGGATCCGTCACCCTTCTTGGCGAAACCGAAGGAGATGCCGACGGCGAAGAGCAGCGGCAGGTTCTCGAACAGGGCACCGCCGGCGGCGCCGATGACCGCAGCGACGGTGGTCAGGGATTCGAACCTGCCCAGCAGGTCGTCCTGGCCCAGGCGGAGCAGGAGGGCAGCCGCGGGGAGGGCTGCGATGGGCAGCATGAGGCTGCGGCCGAAGCGCTGCATGTTCTGCAGGGCCTTGCCGTTGCCCTTGGCTTTGCCCGGCGCCGCCGCGCCCGCTGTGGGATTTTCCGTGGTCATGATGTTCCTCGTCTCGAAGAAGGTGGTGCTTGTGCGGGGATGCTTGATTCAGTAGAGTCTAGCTAACTGGTTATAACCAGTGACAACCATCACTGTGAAGGGCGCGGGCCTCAGTTGTCAACCTCAGGCTGCAAAATGGCTTCTGGAACCGCCCTCCTTCACCGCCAACCAACACCAGGAGTGGACATGTCCAAAGCAGAAACCATCCTCGCCGCCCTCGGCGGCGCCGGGAACGTCGAAGAGATCGAAGGGTGCATCACCCGGCTGCGCACAGAAGTGGTGGACGCTTCACGCGTGGACGAGGCCGCCCTCAAGGCCGCCGGCGCCCACGGCGTCATGATGTCCGGCACGGTGGTCCAGGTGGTTGTGGGCCCGGAGGCCGAGAGTCTCGCCGAAGACATCCAGGACCTGATGTGAGCACGGCTGAAGTGCACAGCCCTGACGTGGTCACCCCCGGACCGGGCACCGGAGCGCCCGCACAGGCCATCGGCGTCGCCTCGCCACTGCCCGGCCGGCTCATCCCGCTGGGCGAGGTGCCGGACCCGGTGTTCGCCAAGGGGCTGGTGGGCGGCGGCGCCGCGGTGGTTCCCGACGACGACGCCGGTGTGGTCACTGCCGTCGCACCGCTGGACGGCAAGGTGGTCAAGGTCATGCCGCACGCCTACATCGTCCAGCACGCGTCCGGCCCTGCCGTGCTGGTGCACGTCGGCATCGACACCGTGGGCCTGAAAGGCGAGGGCTTTACGGTCATCGCGCAGAAGGGTGACCAGGTCCGCGCCGGAGATCCCATGATCACCGTGGACGTCACACTGGTCCGCTCGAGGAACCTCAGCATGTGCAGTCCCGTGGTGGTCCTGGACAGCGCGGCGGACGCCATCGAAGCCCCGGCCTCCGGCGGCCGCGTGGAAGCAGGCGCGCACCTGTTCGATCTTCCCGGAAAATAGGAGCCATGAATACGGCAGGGGAACTGAAACACGTCTGGGTCCGAAGGCAGCTCCAGGACCTGGTCTCCAGCACCTTGCGGCCCGGCGATGCCCTGCTGGGTGAGCGGCAGCTGGAGGAGCAGTTCGGGGTCTCCCGGATCACGGTCCGGCGCGCCATCTCGGATCTGGTCCAGGACGGCGCGCTGGTCCGGATCAAGGGGAAGGGCACCTTCGTCTCGCACGGGCTGGTGCGTTCCACCCTGCACCTGGCTTCCTTCAACGAGGACATGCGGCAGGCCGGGTTCGAGCCCAGCACCCGGGTCATCAAGGTGTCCACGGCAGTGCCTCCTGCGGCGGCCGCCGAGCACCTCGGGCTGGCTCCGGAAGAGCCTGCGTACCAGGTCCGGCGGCTCCGCCTGGCCAACGGGGCGCCGGTCAGCGTGGACGAGTCCTGGCTGCCGCCGCGCCTGCTCCCGGACCTGCTCTCCACCGACCTGACCGGCTCCCTGTACCGGACACTGGGGGCGGCGGGGCACCCCGTCCAGCAGGCTGAGCAGACGGTGGAGGCCGCCGCGGCGTCGGAGGAAACGGCGGCCCTGCTGGATATCGTGCCGGGATCACCTGTCCTGCTCTTCAAACGCCGGTCCTTCACAGGCACCGACGATCCCGGCACCCCCATTGAGTACTCCATCTCCACGTACCGTTCGGACCGGTACCAGGTGTCCATGCGCCTGGCCCTGGGCTGATCTGGCCTGATCTGTCGGCTTCCGGGACGGCGGCAGTTGCCGCTGGTAGGTTGGCTCCATGCGTGAAACCGCCGATGTGGATGGAGTTGCCAGGCAGCATGTTCTCAGCGTTTTGGAGGCCGACGACGGCATCCGGCGCGCCGATCCGGACTGGCCGGGGTTTGTTCGACGGCTGGACGTTCACTTGCCCGAACTGTGCCGGCTGTTCCGTTCCCTGTACGGGACGCGGGCTGACTGGCTGGACCAGCTGGGCGCCCTGGTCCTGCAGTGTGCCCGTTCCTGGCAGGAGCGCCCGGCGGGCCTCAAGGCGCTGGACGCCGAGCGCGAAGGTGACAGCGGCTGGTTCCAGTCCAACCGGATGCTCGGCGGAGTCTGCTACGTGGACAGGTATGCCGATAGCCTCGACGGCGTCCGCGACCGGATTCCGTACTTCAAGGAACTGGGCCTGACCTACCTGCACCTGATGCCGCTGTTCCTGGCACCGGAGCCGTTCTCCGACGGCGGATATGCGGTTTCCAGCTACCGGGAAGTCAACCCCAAACTGGGCACCATGGAGCAGCTGCGGGCGCTGGCGTCCGACCTCCGCGAAAACGGGATCAGCCTGGTGGTGGACTTCATCTTCAACCACACGTCCAACGAGCACCACTGGGCCCGGCGGGCGGCAGAGGGCGACCCGGAATACAGCGACTACTTCTGGATCTATCCGGACCGCACCATGCCCGACGCCTTCGAACAGACCGTCCGGGAAATCTTCCCCGACGACCACCCCGGATCCTTTGTCCCGCTGCCGGACGGGCGGTGGGTGTGGGCCACTTTCCACACGTACCAGTGGGACCTGAACTACGCCAATCCGGCCGTTTTCCGCGCCATGGCCGGCGAGATGCTGTTCCTGGCCAACCAGGGCGTGGACATCCTCCGCATGGACGCGGTTGCCTTCATCTGGAAGCAGCTGGGCACCCCGTGCGAGAACCTGCCCGAGGCACACCTGCTGCTGCGGGCGTTCAACTCCGTCTGCCGGCTCGCGGCGCCGTCTCTGCTTTTCAAGTCCGAGGCGATTGTGCACCCGGACGAGGTGGCACTCTACATCGATCCCGCCGAGTGCCAGCTCTCGTACAATCCGCTGCAGATGGCCCTGATCTGGGAGTCGCTGGCCACCCGCAACGTCTCGCTGTTGTCGCAGGCCCTCGAGCGGCGGCACAACATTCCCGCCGGCACGTCCTGGGTGAATTATGTCCGCAGCCACGACGACATCGGCTGGACCTTCGCCGACGAGGACGCGGCCGAGCTGGGGATCAACGGCTTTGACCACCGCCGGTTCCTCAACGCGTTCTACGTCAACCGGCACCCCGGCAGCTTCGCCCACGGCGTGCCGTTCCAGGACAATCCGCGCACCGGAGACTGCCGTATTTCCGGGACCACGGCCTCCCTCTGCGGGCTGGAGGACGATCCGGAGCACGCGGTGCGAAGAATCCTGCTGGCCCACTCGGTGGCGTTCAGCACCGGCGGCATCCCCCTTCTGTATCTCGGGGACGAGGTGGGGCAGCTGAACGACTACCAGTACGCCATGGAGGATGGCCACGAAGCGGACAGCCGCTGGGTACACCGGCCACACTATCCGGCGGAACAGTATGCCCGCCGGCACGACCCCGCCACGCCGGAGGGGGCCATCTTTTCCGGGCTGCGGCGCATGATTTCCGTGCGCGGACAGGCCCCCGAACTGGCCGGGACACGGCTCATCGGCTTCCACACCAACGCCCCCGGAGTCCTGGGCTACCAGCGCCCCGGCGACGCCGGCACGGTGCTCGTCCTGGCCAACTTCAGCGACGGACCCCAGCAGCTTCCGGCGGTGACGTTCTCCGGGTTCCTGCCTGCCGCCGTCGAGCTTCTCACTGGTTCCGGGCTCAGCCTGGCGGACGGCATCACCCTGGCCCCGCACCAGTACGTCTGGCTCCGCGTTACCCCTAAGTAAGTAGCAGCAAACGTCGTTTTGCGATCCCGAAACGACATCTGCTGCCACCCAGTTGGGAGGGTGGGCGCGGGGCGTGACACCATACGGTTCATGGCCCAGAAGATTGCGTACCAGGGTGAGCCCGGCGCCAACTCCAATATCGCGTGCAAGCAAATGTTCCCCGAGCTGGAAAGCGTCCCCTGCGCCAGCTTCGAGGACGTCTTTGAAGAGGTGTCCAGCGGCGCCGCCGACCTTGCCATGATCCCGATCGAGAACTCGATTGCCGGCCGCGTGGCGGACATCCACACGCTGCTGCCGCACTCCGGGCTGCAGATCGTGGGCGAATATTTCCTGCCCATCCACTTCGACCTGATGGGGATCCCCGGCAGCACCATCGAGGCGGCCACCGAGGTCCACAGCCACATCCACGCCCTGGGCCAGTGCCGCCGCCTCATCCGCGACGCCGGCCTCCGCCCGGTCATTGCCGGCGACACCGCCGGTTCCGCCCGGGAAGTGCGGGAATGGAACGACCCCACCAAGCTCTCCCTCGCTCCTCCGCTCGCGGCCGAGCTGTACGGGCTGGAGGTGCTCGCCTCCCGGGTGGAGGACGATCCGTCCAACACCACGCGGTTTGTGATCCTGGCCCGCGAAAAGGAACTGCCGGCCCGGGACGAGTTGCCCGGACCGGCAATGACCAGCTTCGTCTTCCGCGTGCGGAACGTCCCCTCAGCGCTCTACAAGGCACTGGGCGGCTTCGCCACGAACGCGGTGAACATGACCCGGCTGGAGAGCTACATGGTGGGCAACGAATTCTCCGCCACGATGTTCATGGCCGACGTGGAGGGCCACCCCGAGGACCTGGCGCTGGGCCTGGCCCTGGAGGAGCTGGACTTCTTCACCACCGAGGTTCGGATCCTTGGCGTGTACGCGGCGGCAGACTACCGGGCGGCCCAGACGGTCAGCGGCTGACCAGTCCCTGGCTGCCTTTCAGCAGGGGCGCGAAGAACGCGGCGAGCTCCGCCGTCGCCGTCAGCGGCAGGACGTTGGCCACGTACTGGTCCGGCCGCACCACCACCACAACGCCGCCGCGGTCCAGGCCGCGGAGTTCGAAGATGTCGGCGTTCGGGTCGGCGCCGAACACCTTCTCGAGGTAGGTGAGCCGGAACGGGCCCACCGTCGGTTTGAACGCGGCCGGAACTGCGTTGATGTCGATGTCCCTGTGGTCCTGCTGGTAGATCACCTTCACGTCGAACCATGCGTCGCGGTCGGCGTCCGACGGCGTCGCAGCCAGCGGTGAGTCGGGCGCGTTCGCGATCCACTCGGCAAAGTCGGCGGTCAGCGAAGGTGCGCCGTGCTGTTCCATTCCGGGCTGTACCGATTCCGGCGCTGCCGAGTCGGCGAAGACGTAGATTCGCCACCGCCCGTCCGCCGTGGCGTGGTGCCCGAGGTGCATCGGGTTGGTGTCGCAGACCCGCACCACGGGCGCGGACTTGAAGCGCTTGCCGATGGGGAAGCCCGTGGCGAGGTCCTGGTGCTTCGGCTCGGCGATCAGCATGGAGGGTGCGTACTGGGTCATGAAGCCTGCTGGGAACTCGGCCGTGCTGACGTAGAAGTTCTCCAGCTCCGAGGGGTCTTCGAACTCTTCGGGCCTCTTCGCCATGAGCGTGGACCACTCTTTGTCGAAGTCGATCAGGTTCTTCGCCACCACCTGGCGCTCGGCCGAGTAGGTTGCCAGCAGGCTTTCCGGGCTGCGGCCCTCGAGGACGTGCCCGAGTTTCCAGCCAAGATTAAAGCCGTCCTGCATGGAAACGTTCATGCCCTGGCCGGCCTTGGCACTGTGGGTGTGGCAGGCATCGCCGGTGATGAACACGCGCGGCGTGCGCGTACCGTGCTCGTCCGGGAGGACGTCGTCGAACCTGTCAGTCAGGCGGTGGCCCACCTCGTAGACGCTGTGCCACGCGACGTTCCGGACGTCCAGGGTGTACGGGTGGAGGATCGCGTTCGCCTTGGCGATGATCTGCTCGATGGTGGTGTTGCGGACGGCTCCGTGGTCATCCGGATTGACGGTGCCGAGGTCGACGTACATGCGGAAGAGGTGGCCGCCCTCGCGGGGAATCAGCAGGATACTGCCGCCGGAGCCGGACTGGATGGCGCACTTGGTGCGGATGTCCGGGAAGTCGGTGACGGCGAGGACGTCCATGACGCCCCAGGCGTGGTTGGCCTGGTCGCCGGCCAGGTGGCAGCCAATCGATTCGCGGACCTTGCTGCGTGCACCGTCTGCGCCCACAACGTACTTGGCGCGGATGACACGCTCCCGGCCTTCGTTGGCGCCGGAGGTGTGGCCCAGGGTCACGGTCACGGGGTACTCACCCTCGCCGGTGACCTGGAGGCCGCGGAATTCGTAGCCGTAGTCGGGCTTCATGCGCGTGGGGGAGTTGGCCATGAACTCGGCGAAGTAGTCCAGCACCCGGGCCTGGTTGACGATCAGGTGCGGGAACTCGCTGATGCCCATTTCGTCATCGACCGCGCGGGCGGCGCGGACGATCCGGGAGTGGTCCGCCGGATCCGGCTTCCAGAACGCCATCTCGGTGATCCGGTACGCCTCGGCGATGATCCGCTCGGCGAAGCCAAACGCCTGGAAGGTCTCGACGCTCCGCGCCTGGATGCCGTCGGCCTGGCCGATGGCGAGCCTGCCGCCGCGGCGCTCCACGATGCGCGTGGTGACGCCGGGGAACTGGGAAAGTTGGGCGGCGGCGAGCATTCCGGCAGGCCCGGAGCCGACGATGAGCACATCGACTTCGTCGGGAAGCTCGGTGGGCCGGTCGATGCCGACGCCGGCGGCCGGCTGTACCCGGGGGTCGCCGGATACGTAGCCGTGGTGGTGGAACTGCACGGGATTTCCTCACTTCGTTGTGTGGCTGTGTGTCGCCGGATTGATTGTTCGATAATAGAATTTTACGTTCGATAATAGAAAACTTGTTCTGTGATCCAGAACTCTACGCCAGGTTTGAGGCGCGGGACAAGTGGCAATTCTTCGGGAGGGAAAGGGGTTGACGAATACCGGCGGCCGGGTTCATAGTAATTCGTATACGATTTCGTACTCGATGAGGAGAAACTCTTGGAACAGGTCACCGACCATATCCTGGCCGCGGCCCGCAAGGTCATCGCGGTGCATATCAACTACCCCAGCCGGGCCGCCCAGCGCGGCCGCACGCCGGAACAGCCCTCCTACTTCCTGAAGCCGCCGTCCTCTCTGGCGACCGGTTCGGTGGGAGCTCCGTCCACGGTGGAGCGCCCTGCGGGCTGCGAACTCCTCGGCTATGAAGGCGAAATCGCCCTGATCATCGGCAAGCCTGCACGCCGGGTCGGCCTCGAGGATGCCTGGAGCCACGTTGAATGGGTCACGGCCAGCAACGACCTCGGCGTCTACGACCTCCGCTACGCGGACAAGGGCTCCAACCTCCGCTCCAAAGGCGGCGACGGCTTCACCCCCGTGGGCCCGGGACTGATCGCGGCAGACGCCGTGGACCCCGAGAATCTGCGCGTTCGCACCTGGCACAACGGCGAACTCGTCCAGGACGACACCACCGAAGACCTGCTCTTCCCGTTCGCCCGCCTCATCGCAGACCTGTCCCAGCTGCTCACCCTCGAAGAAGGGGACATCATCCTCACCGGCACCCCTGCCGGCGCCTCCGTGGCCAAGCCGGGCGACGCCGTCGAGGTTGAAGTCAGCGCCGGTGAGGTCACCACCGGCCGGCTGGTCACCCGGGTGGAGGAAGGCACGACGACGTTCGCGGACTTTGGCGCCCAGCCCAGGACCGATGACGTGCAGCGGGAGGAGGCGTACGGTTCGCGGGAAGCGGCGGGCCTTTCACCTGATGAAAGCGCCGCCGTCGGACCTGTCCTGGCTCCTGGGCTGAAAGCCAAACTGGAGAGCGTCTGCACCGCCACGCTCTCCTCCCAGCTGCGCAAGCGCGGCCTTAACAACGTCAGCATCGACGGCCTGACCTCCACCCGGCCCGAGAAGCGGATCGTGGGCCTGGCCCGCACACTCCGGTACGTGCCCAACCGCGAGGACCTGTTCAAGACCCACGGCGGCGGCTTCAACGCCCAGAAGAAGGCCATCGACTCCGTCAACAGGGGCGAGATCCTGGTGATGGAGGCCCGCGGTGAGAAGGGCACCGGCACGATCGGCGACATCCTGGCCCTGCGCGCCCAGGTCCGCGGCGCGGCAGCCATCATCACCGACGGCGGCGTCCGCGACTTCTCCGCCGTCGCCGCCATGGACATGCCCACCTACTACGCCAACCCGCACCCCGCCGTCCTGGGCCGCCGCCACATCCCGTGGGACACCGACATCACCGTCGCCTGCGGCGGCACTACCGTCCAGCCCGGCGACATCATCGTGGCCGACTCCGACGGCATCCTGGTGATCCCGCCGGCCCTCGCCGAAGAACTCGCCGACGACTCCATTCAGCAGGAACGCGAAGAAACGTTCATCGCCGAAATGGTGCAGCAGGGCCACAGCGTGGATGGCCTCTACCCGCTGAACGCCGCCTGGCGCGCGAAGTACGAGGAATGGGAAGCGGCAAATGACTGACACTGCGATTGCTGCCGGCAGTAAGTCCGAGCAGGCCTATGCCGCCGTGAAGGCCAAGATCGTGGACGGGACTTTTTCGCCGGGATACCGGCTGGTCCTGGCCGGACTTGCCAAGGACCTCGGCTTCAGCGTGGTGCCGGTCCGCGAAGCCATCCGCCGGCTCGAGGCCGAAGGCCTGGTGAAGTTCGAGCGGAACGTCGGCGCCACCGTTGCCGGGATCGACCCCACCGAGTACCTCTACACCATGCAGACCCTGAGCGTCGTCGAAGGCGCCGCCACGGCCCTGTCCGCCCCGCTCATCGGCGAAGCGGACATCGCCCGGGCCCGTGCGGTGAACGAGGAAATGCGCCAGTGCCTGAAGCACTTCGACCCCGTCCGCTTCACCAGGCTCAATCAGGACTTCCACAGCGTCCTGTTCGAGCACTGCCCCAACCCGCACATCCTGGACCTGGTCCACCGCGGCTGGAACCGCCTGGCATCGCTGCGGTCCTCCACGTTCCGCTTCGTCCCCGGCCGGGCGCACGACTCCGTGGACGAACACGAGGCACTGCTCCAACTGATCGAAACCGGCGCCGACGCGGACACCATCGAAAAAGCCGCCCGGCTCCACCGCTCCGCCACCCTGGACGCCTACCTCGCCCACGCCCCCGCCACCCCTTCACCAAGCAACGCGGGGTCACTTAACGCCCAATAAAGGGCCCCTATTGGGCCGAAAGTGACCCCGCGTTGCATCACCAGTTAGGAAACAACAATGACGTTCACTGCAGCAGACACCGCCACGCACTACGTGCCGCAGGACCTGCCCACCCACATCCAGCACTACATCAACGGCCAGTTCGTTGACTCCGTGGGCGGGGCGACCTTCGACGTCCTGGACCCGGTCTCCAACACCAACTACGCCACCGCCGCGGCCGGCCAGAAAGAAGACATCGACCTCGCCGTCGCCGCAGCCCGCGAAGCCTTCACCAATGGCCCGTGGCCGAAGATGAAGCCCCGCGAACGCGCCCGCGTGCTGAACAAAATCGCCGACGCCGTCGAAGCCCAGGAAGCCCGGCTCGCCGAACTGGAAACCTTCGACACCGGCCTGCCCATCACCCAGGCCAAGGGCCAGGCGCTCCGCGCCGCGGAGAACTTCCGCTTCTTCGCCGACCTGATCGTCGCCCAGTTCGACGACGCCATGAAGGTCCCCGGCTCACAGATCAACTACGTGAACCGCAAGCCGATCGGCGTCGCCGGCCTCATCACGCCGTGGAACACCCCGTTCATGCTCGAGTCCTGGAAGCTCGCCCCGGCCTTGGCAACCGGCAACACCGTGGTCCTCAAGCCCGCCGAATTCACCCCGCTGTCCGCCTCGCTGTGGGCCACCATCTTCAAGGACGCAGGCCTGCCAGACGGCGTGTTCAACCTGGTCAACGGCCTCGGCGAGGAAGCCGGCGACGCCCTGGTCAAGCACCCGGACGTCCCGCTGATCTCCTTCACGGGCGAGACCACCACCGGCCAGACGATCTTCCGCAACGCGGCCGCCAACCTCAAGGGCCTGTCCATGGAGCTTGGCGGCAAGTCACCCTGTGTGGTCTTCGCCGACGCCGACCTCGACGCCGCGATCGACTCCGCCCTGTTCGGGGTCTTCTCCCTCAACGGCGAACGCTGCACCGCCGGCTCCCGCATCCTGGTGGAACGCGCCATCTACGACGAGTTCTGCGAAAAGTACGCCGCCCGGGCCAAAAACATCGTGGTGGGCGACCCGCATGACCCCAAGACCCAGGTGGGCGCCCTGGTCCACCCCGAGCACTACGAAAAGGTGGCCTCCTACGTGGAGATCGGCAAGTCCGAAGGCCGGCTCCTGGCCGGCGGCGGACGCCCCGACCACCTCCCGGAAGGCAACTACATCGCCCCCACCGTGTTCGCCGACGTCGCCCCCGACGCCCGGATCTTCCAGGAGGAAATCTTCGGCCCGGTCGTTGCCATCACGCCTTTCGAGAACGACGACGAGGCGCTGGCTTTGGCCAACAACACCAAGTACGGCCTGGCGGCCTACATCTGGACCCAGAACCTGACCCGCGCCCACAACTTCTCGCAGAACGTCGAGGCCGGCATGGTCTGGCTGAACAGCCACAACGTCCGCGACCTCCGCACCCCGTTCGGCGGCGTCAAAGCCTCCGGGCTGGGCCACGAGGGCGGCTACCGCTCCATCGATTTCTAC
>DATFAE010000237.1:0-9572 GCA_035254945.1 Arthrobacter sp.
GCGGACGCTGGATACGTTGCTGACGAAGAAGGCTCATGTCCGGCAGGACATGAGCCTTCTCGTTTTAAGCCTTGCCGCGTCTCAGCCGTGTTAGGCCTCGTCCACGCGCACGTGCTCGTCGGGCGCACGTGACGGTGTGCCACTGCGCGGCACACCCTCAGCCCGTCTCAATTAGCTGGCGTCTTCGACCAGAAGGCCCTTTGCCTTCAGCACCTCAGTCAGGTTGCAGAGCTCGATGGTGGTGCCCCCTTCGTGGTACCGGCGGATGAGGTCACGCTCGGCGTCGTCGCGTTCCTGGGACAGGCGGATAACCTCTTCCACTTCGTCCTTTCGGACCACAACCACGCCGTCGGCGTCGCCGCGCAGGATGTCGCCGGGGTAGATTATTTCGTCGCCGAAGACCACCGGGTGGTTGATGGGGCCAATTGTTTCCTTGACCGTTCCCTTGATGCTGATGCTGGCGGAGAACACTGGCAGGCCCAGTTCAATCAGGTCCTGGGTGTCCCGGACCCCGGAGTCGGTCACCATGGCCGCAAGGCCCTTGGCTTTCATGGCGTTGCCCAGGACGTCGCCGAACGTACCGGCCTCCGCAAATTCGCCGGCCGCAACCAGGACAACGTCGCCCGGCTCGGCGTAGTGGATGGCCACCTGCAGCATCAGGTTGTCGCGCGGTGCGCAGCTGACAGTCAGGGCCGGTCCACAGAAGGACATGCTGCGATCGATCGGCTTGATCTTCGAGCTGAGCGCACCCTTCCTGCCCTGGGCTTCGTGGATGGTCGCTGAGGAGAACTTCGCAAGCCTTTGGACGGCGTCCGAAGCAGGCCTGTCAACTTTTGTCTTGACGTGGATCATGTCATTGTCCTTCGGTTGGGGATGGGTTCAGTTGAGTGCTTGGACGGCTTTGTCGATGGCAACGACAGATTCCTCGATGATGTCGAGGCTGGTGGCATAGGAGATGCGGAAGTACGGGCCCAGCCCGTAGGCCGATCCGGGGATCGCCGCCACCGAGGCGTGATCGAGCAGGTAGAGGACAAAATCCTGGTCATCGCGGATGACGGTGCCGTCCGGAGTCGTCTTCCCGATGGCCCCCGCGCAGTTGACGTACGCGTAGAACGCGCCTTCCGGCGTCGCGCATGAGAGGCCATCGACGGCGTTGAGCGCGGTCACTGCCTTGTCGCGCCGGCTGCGATAAATCTCTACGCTGTCCCGGACGAAGCTCTGGTCTCCGGTAAGGGCGGCCGCGCTGGCGGCCTGGCTGACCGACGACGGGCAGGAAGAGATCTGGGACTGGAGCTTGTTGATCGCGCCGATCAACGGGGCGGGCCCGGCCGCATAGCCCAGCCGCCAGCCAGTCATGGCGTAGGCCTTGGACACACCGTTGACGGCGAGGATGCGGTCCTTCAGCTCGGGAGCGACTTCCACCAGACTGGTCAGCCGGCCGGCGCCGAAGTAGATCTGGTCATAGATTTCATCGGTGAGGACGTAGACGTGGGGGAACCCGGCGAGGACGTCTGCAAGTGCCCGCAGTTCCGCCGGAGAGTAGACGGCGCCGGTGGGATTGGACGGAGTGTTCAGGATGACCCATTTGGTCCGGTCAGTGAGGGCTCCGGCGAGCGCCTCCGGGGTGAGCTTGAATCCGACGTCCTCGCCGCAGGGTACGACGACGGGGGTGCCGTCGTTCGCGAGCACCATGTCCGGGTAGGAGACCCAGTAGGGGGCGGGCACGATCACTTCGTCACCCGCGTCGAGGGAGGCCATGAACGCAGTGAAGATGACCTGCTTCGCCCCGCCGCCGATGGTGATCTCAGAAGGGGTGTAGTGCAGGCCGGTGCGCAGCTCGATCGTCTGCAGGATGGCCTTCTGCAGCTCGGGGGTCCCGGTGACAGAGGTGTACTTGGTCTCCCCCTTGCTGATCGCTTCGACGGCAGCCGCCTTGATGTGTTCGGGGGTGTCGAAGTCCGGCTCGCCGACCGTCAGGTCCAGGATCCGGCGCCCTTCCGCCTTCAGCTCACGCACACGGGCCGCTGCAGCCACACTGGCGGAGGACTTGATGCGGGATACCCGCGTCGCAGGTACAAAATCAGACATGGTCTCTTCCTAGGGGCTCAGGAGAAAGCGGTACTCAGTTCCTTCGACACTAGGGAATTCCGGCGGGTCTGGATAAGACCTAAAGTGCGTGGACGGATAAGCGTCCCTTATGGCTGAAGGTCGACGGCGGCGGGCTTGCTCCGGAATCGTGCCCGCGGGGCAGCCGGGCCACACCATCCGGTTATGGCTCCACGTACTATTCGTATTTCCGCCCCCGGGCCATCCGGCCTAGCCTTCTACTACGCCGACCCGCCTGGCGGACCCCAACCGAGGAGTGCTTTTGGCCCAGACACACCCTGCCGACGGCGGCGGCTACCGTTACCGGGGCACGCCCAAGCCTGACACGGCTGCCCTCCAGGCGGACAGGATCCGGGCCCTCCTCCGGGAGGAGCGGCAGCGGATATCCTTCAACGCCAGCAGCATCCGGTCCCTGTCAGTCCGCCTGAACCAGCAGATCGCCCAGGCTCTCTGCGACGGAATGAAGGTGACCCGGCTCGCCGCCGCCGCGGAACTGTCCCGCTGGGCGGTCCGGACCATCGGCCTGTCATCCGAGGACCTGTTCCCGTCCGGCGTGCCGGCAGAGCAGCACTTGGCGGTGATCCGCGACTTGAAGTCGGAGCTGGCAGGGCTGGAGGAGACGAAAGCCGCCCTCGAGGGCCGGCGCGTGAAACTCCTCGCCACCGCCCGCCGGCTTGGCGTCCTGGATGACTACGAACTCGCGGCGCTCAGCGGACTCCAGCGCGAGACCATTCGGAAGATAACCTGGGGCCTCCAGCCGGCGCCGGTCAGCCAGGCGGGTTAGCAGGCCGTCAGCCCGGCCGTCGATACCAGGCCCGGTTACGTCGCGGCCGCTGCCTCCGCCAGCCTGATCATCCGGAGTTCATCCGCTGGGAAACCTTGCCGAACAGCTCCTCCGAGTACAGCAGGCCCACCAGCGCCGCGGTCCGGGGATCCGGCGCACCAGAAGGCGACATCCCGCCGTCGGACGTCCCCCGCCCAGCGGCAGAACCGCGGAGCGCTGCACCGATCTTTTGCAGGAGCGCCGCTTCCGGGGCGTGGTTCTTCTCCGGATACCGTGTGGTCTTGAACAGGCCCAGGTGCCTTTCGCCCACATGCTCCACGATGCCCAGCGACGCCCACCACCATCCTTGGTGTACGTGGGCATCTACATCGAGGCCGCCGGGGCTCAGGCACTTAGGAGCAACGCGGGGTCACTTTTCGCCCAATAATCGGGGCTCTTTGGGCATCAAGTGACCCCGCGTTGGGCTGGCCCTAACCCGCCGCTGTTTGCGGCATTGGTGAGCGGACGACGGCGGGACCTCCCGCCGTCGTCCGCTTGCGTTGGGCGCGGAGTTGGGACCGCCACAGGGGCTCAACCTCAGGGTGGCACAGTGCCTATCATCAAAAGGAGTACAGGCGTAGCGTCTATCCAAGGGAGCAAGACTGCGGTTGCCGGTTGGACCAGAACGGCCTAACGCCGCCGGTCTTGAGCCGCTGCAAGGAGGCGGGGATGGCTGGCTGGAATGCTGACACGGCTGCCGGGCCGTTGGGGTTCGGCACAGTTACGCTGGTGGAAGGTTCATCCTTCTGCATTTCCTTGGCAAATGGTGACATCCATCCGGAACATCCGCACGGGGTTTTCCATGAGGACACCCGCATCCTCTCGCGCTGGAACCTGGCAATCAATGGCCAAGCCCTGGAGCCGCTGACAGCATCGACGCAGGAACCCTACCGGGCCTTGTTCATTGGCCGTGTCCCCCGCACCGATGGCTATGCGGACAGCCCCCTGATCGTGGAGCGCCTGCGGGAAGTCGGTGCCGGGATCCGGGAGGAGGTCACCATCCGAAACTACTCCTCCGATGAAGCCCAATGCCTGGTCACCATCAGCGTCGAATCGGACTTCGCGGATCTCTTCGAGGTAAAGGAGGCGCGCATCCAGCGGCGCTGGGATGAAGCCCGCCACGCGGACGGCGACTCGTTGACCATCAGGGCCACATGGCAGGACGTTCATAAGGGTGTCATCGTCAATGCCAGTGGCGCCGAGGCCACGCCGGATGCCCTGACCTACCAGGTGGTTGTCCCGCCGCGGGGACACTGGAGCACCACGCTGGCTGTGGCGCCCACTGTCGACGGCGCGGCACCGGCGGCTTCCTTCGTTCGTCCGGCCCGAGGCGAAACCTCTCCCAGCGACCGCCGCCGCCAGGAATGGGTGGCGAAGATTCCACGGCTGCATATCAGCAACCGTTCGATCGAACGGACCCTCCGACGCAGCTATGACGACCTGGGCGCGCTCCGCATTGAAGATCCCGCCCACCCGGAGCGGATCGTCGTAGCCGCCGGCGCGCCGTGGTTCATGACGCTCTTTGGCCGGGACTCGCTCTGGGCCTCCGAAATGGCGTTACCGGTTGACCCGTCCCTTGCACTGGGCACCCTGCAGACGCTGGCTGACCGCCAAGGCCGCGTTGTGGATCCCATGAGCGAGGAGGAACCGGGGAAGATCCTCCATGAGGTCAGGCTCGGCGTCTCCAGCGGCCTGTCCCTGGGCGGAAAATCCGTTTACTACGGCAGCGTCGATGCGACTCCGCAGTTCGTCATGGGCCTCGGGTCGGTCAGCCGCTGGGGTTTCGCCAAGGACACCATCACTGCACTGCTGCCCCACGCCGACCGCGCGCTGGACTGGATTCGGAACTATGGGGACAAGGACGGCGACGGGTTCGTCGAGTACGAGCGCCTCAACGAACAGGGCCTCATCAATCAGGGCTGGAAAGACTCGTGGGACGGCGTCAACTTCGCTGACGGCCGCGTGGCGGAACCCCCGATCGCGCTCTGCGAAGTACAGGCCCTGGTCTACACCGCTTTCCTTTCCCGTGCGTGGATGGCTTATGACGCCGGCGACGCGCCGCTGGCCGCCCAACTTGCCACCGAAGCGGCTCAGTTGAAGAAACGGTTCAACGAAGCGTTCTGGATGCCTGACCGCGGCTACTATGCCATCGCCCTGGATGGGAAGAAACGGCAGGTGGACGCGTGCGCGTCCAACATGGGGCAATGCCTGTGGCAAGGCATCGTGGATGAGGACAAAGTACAGCAGGTGGCAGAACGGCTCATGTCCCCCGAGATGTTCAGCGGCTGGGGCATTCGAACCCTCGCCAGCGACATGGGCGCCTACAACCCGGCCAGTTACCACAACGGCTCGGTCTGGCCGCACGATAACGCCATCATTGCGGCGGGCCTGATGCGCTACGGCTTTGTGGATGAGGCACAGCGGATCGCCACGGCGCTTTTTGAGGCGGCTGATTACAGTGATGGCCGACTCCCGGAATTGTTCTGCGGCTTCAGCCGTGACCAAGTACCCGAGCCCGTGCCGTATCCGACGGCGTGTTCCCCGCAGGCGTGGGCAGCAACCACTCCAATCATGTTGATTACCAGCCTGATGCGGTATGACGCCCACGTGTCCCGGGGCGGATTCTGGATGGATCCGGCGCTCCCGGAGTCATACGGCAACCTGCACATCACCAACGCGCCCATGGCGGGAAGCCGGATCACCATCGAGATCGCCGGTTCCGAACCTTCCGTGCATGGCCTGCCCGACGGAATTACCTTCCACCGTGAACACCGGCCCTGGCTGACCGAACTGATGGAGGAAGCCGGGCTGGGCGGCGCGGGCTAACTACTGCAACACGGTGGCTACGGTGGCCGGGATGAGTGACCTGTAAGTCAGACGTGCTGGTCGACGAGCACCGGGTTGCCGTCCGGGTCCACCACGATGAAGCTCGCCGGGCCGGTGGTTGATTCGCCTGCCCCTGCAACGAACTCCGTGCCTTTGGCCTTCAGTTCCCGCTGAAGGCGAGTTTCTCGTAGAACGCGGCAGAGGCCGCGAGGTCCTTGACCGTAAGGCTGATCGAAAAAGCGCCGAACTGCATGGGGTTCTCCGCTCTCCAAGGGCTGGATGCTCCGATGGTACGCGCGCCGTTCCGTCACTCGACCATAAAGACATCCAGCTTCACTTCGTCCGGGAGCCGGATGCCGGAGGCGATAAAGATACGCGTACTGAGCCAGGACCACTGGCCGGCGGCGGCGAACCGGGGTGTGGAGCGGAAGTAGATCCGGTCCGGGTCCACGGGCACCCCGGCCACCAGCGCCGCGATGTCTTCGGATGAGCCGGTGCGGATGGCGGCGTTGCTCACGAAGATCCGCTCGCCCTGGTCCGTCTCCAGAACGTATTTCGCGTCCATCTCCGTGCTGGTGGGCGTGCGGAGCACCTGGAAGTCCGCTCCGGCCGGAAGTACCCGGCCGGACAGTTCAGGCCCCGTAACCGTTCCGCCGAGGATCGGAATGACGCGGCGGATTCCCTCGTGCGTTTCGCCAATTTCGATGGCGGGACCAACCTTGACCGAAATCGAGGCCAGATAGGTGCAGCGGGGAGGCGTGGGCTGGTTCATTCATGTCCTCTGATGCACTGCATAGACGGCATTCCGGTTTCCTACCAAGATAGCCGCGCCGACACCTGCTGGCCCACGAACGCCATGCGAACGCACGACGGCGGGAGGTTCCCGCCGTCGTCCGTTTCAGTTTTGTGAGCGCCGGTCAGCCCGGTCAGGACTTCTTTGGGGCTTTTGCGGCCTTCGCGGCACTTCCGGCGCTCTTTGCGGCACTGCTGGACGTGGTGTCCCTGGGGTTGTCCGCGTCCTTGAGTTCCACTTCCGCAGCGGCCTGGATCAGGGCCAGCAGGTCGGGGTCGAGTCCCGGGGCGAATTCCTCGCGGCGCTCCGGGGAGATGGTCATGGGGAACCCGTCGGGCATCACGTCTGTGCTGAGCTCGGTGCCGTCATTGGAGGGCGAGGCCCCGCGGTAGAGCTTGCCGGCTTCGCTGAGGTTGTCGGCGCTGAAGGTGAACTGGATGCTCTGCAGCCCCGTATCAAGCAGCTTCTTGACCTCGGGGAACTGCTCGGCATTGGTCTTGGGGATGGGCAGCACCTTGCCCCAGTTCACGCCCAGGCTTTCCAGCGCCTTGGCGAAGGCGTTCTCGTGGGCCTGGTCCCGGACGATGAGATAGGCGATGGTGGACCGCGCCGTCTTGTTCTCAGTCATCTCGTAGATGCGGCATTTCTGCAGCCGGCCCGTGGATTCCAGCATGAGGTTGTACAGCAGGTCCAGGACCAGGTTTCCGCTGTTGTAGACGTAGGATCCGCTCCACGGGTTGCCGGCCGCATCCACTGGCAGGGCGCCCTGCGCGCCCACCAGGTAGTGGTGGATGTTGCCGGTGTCCAGCGCGATCTTCAGCGGCGTGGCCCCTTTGGCTCCGGGCTGGTCCACGGGGTCAGTCTTTTTGCCCTGGTACCGCGGCGAGCCGTCCAGAAGCTGGGAGATGGTGGTGCCGATGAGCTCAACATGGCTGATTTCCTCGGTTCCGACACCCTGGAGCAGGTCCTTGTAGGGCTTGGAGGCAGCATCGCCCCGGAAGTTCATGCTCTGGAACAGGTACTGCATCATGGTGCGCATCTCGCCGAACTGGCCACCGAGGCCCTCCTGCAGCGCATTGGCCGCTGCCGGATCGGGCTCGTCCGCGGCGATTTCGTTGATCAACTGCTGGGTATGGAGGTACATGGGCTTTCCTCACTTTTTGATCTGGTAGATGTGGTGGACTGCTGGCGAAAACGGAGCGCGCAGCGGCCGGCCGCGGCTTGTGATTGGGACCGGCTGGGCGAACGACGGCGGCGTGGCCGGGTTTGCTGTTTGCCCCGTGGGGCTTCCCCGGCGGCGGTTGGCCGTCCGGGCCGGGAGCCACGTCACCCCATTCCTGTCCGCGTCCTGCAGAGCGTCTACGAAGCGCACGAGGTCCGCCCGCAGCGTCTTCCAGCCCCGGGACTCCAGATCCGCCGGAAATGCCTGTGCCTCTGCCCGGCGGGCCGCTGCGAGGGCTGTCCGTCCGGCACCGGTCAGCCCGATGACGAGTTGGCGCCGGTCGTGCGGATGCCGGGTCCTGCTGACGAGCCCCTCGGCCTGCATCCTGGCCAGGATCCTGCCCAGGGTCTGGCTTTTGGCATGGACGGCGGCAGCCAGCTGTTCCTGGTCCAGGGCGCCAAAAGCGAGGCCTTCAAGGGCGATGACTGCCGCGCGGGTCAGCCCCAGGGGTGCGAGGGCCTCATCCTGGCGGCGCTGGACCAGCCGTGCAGCCAGGGATAGGAGGCGGCAACCCTCCCGGACGTCGCGCTCTGGGTCGGCCGTCATTGCAAAGCGGTCCCTTCCTGGGGAGCATCCGGTGTGAGGCCTACCATAAGCATGCTTAGCATCCATTTGGCAAGCATGCTTAGCATTTAGTGTCCAGCGATCCGCTCTCGCCACCCGACAGCGGCGGCCCCGAGGCGCCCGGGCCTTGCGCATTCAATAGCAAGTGTGCTTAGTATCTAGTTAGTAACCATGCTTACTATTGCGAAGCCAGCAGTGCTGGCGGCTCTTGCCAGCGAAACCCTTCACGAAAGAGAGCGACCATGACTGAGAACCAATGGCCCCAGACGGCGACACCAGCGACCCTGGACCAGTACGGAATCCCGGCGCCTGCATCGGCTCCGGCACCAGCAGACGGGTCCACCTCCAAGTCCGGGGCAGCCAGGGAAGAGGCCTCACACGTAGCCAACCAGGCCGCGGGTGCTGCAAAGGACGTGGCACAGACGGCAAGGACCGAAGCCGCCAACGTCGCCTCCGAGGTGAAGACGAACGCCCGCGACCTTCTCCAGCAAGCAAAAGCCGACCTCACCAGCCAGGCGGGCACCCAGCAGCAGAAGGTCGCGGAGGGCATCCGCACCATCTCCTCGGAGCTGCGCACCATGGCCGATGCCCCGGACCAGCCTGGCGTTGCCTCAGACCTGATCCGGCAAGCCGCTGAGCGTTCACAGTCAGTGGCATCCTGGTTGGACGGCCGGGATCCCGGCTCGCTGCTCACCGAAGTCAAGAGCTTTGCCCGCCAGCGTCCCGGCACTTTCCTTCTTCTTGCGGCCGGCGCGGGCATCCTCGCCGGAAGGCTCACCCGCGGGTTGGCCGCCGGGGCACCGGAGACACCGGGCCGCCCGTCCGGCCAGGCGCCCACTACCGTGCCGAGGACCGCGACGGTGCCTGGGACTGCAACGGTGCCGCAGACGCCGATTCACCAGGAAACTGTTTTTGCTGCCGGCGATGACCGTGGCCTGTTCGATGAGCCCCGCATCTCGGGTGGCCCGGTATCCACCCAGTCGCTGCCCTCCGGCACCGCTGCGGACACCCCGCTGCGGGAAGAAGATGATCCGTTCCGCAGCGCCACGGCACGGGATGCGGAAGGTCGTCACCTGTGAGCAGCCAAATTCCGGAATCTCCGGCTTCGGCGGCGCATGCGAAGGCGGACAACACCTCGCTCGGTGACCTGCTTGGTGAGGTGACCCGTGACCTGTCCACGCTGATGCGCCAGGAAGTGGAGCTCGCCAAGGCCGAACTGAAACAGTCCGCCACGAAGG
>DATFAE010000238.1:0-25627 GCA_035254945.1 Arthrobacter sp.
CGAGGGCCCGTCGCTTAGGTATTGATTCAGGTGCGCCTGCCTCAGGCCATGGATGGCGAGCCCGTGGTCCGTCAGGAGCCAAGCGAGGAACTTCCCGGTTTCGGTGATTTCCTGTTTTGCGGAGCGGACTGCCGTGTTTAGGGACTTTCCTGGCCTTACCATTGCGCGGAGGCGTTTGAGGTGGTGCCAGCGGGCGAACCGTTCGATTGACGCCTGGATGTGCGGTGTTTCGGCGAGGTCGTGGATGCGGGTCGCCAGCCATCCTTCGAAAGCGGCGAGTTGGCGGTCCCGGTCCGGGAGCATGCCATGATGAACGAGCATTTCCCGGAGGTACTCCACGGACCGTGACGCGGGAAGCGCGTCAAAAGACTCGTGAGTGAGCGCGATGCTGCGTGTGCCGAGACCGGTGAGGAGTTCGTTGGCGTTGGCCCCGCGCATCCAGGTGTAGACGCTCTCGGGCCTCGCTGCGGCCGCGAGCACTCCGATCAGGCGTTTGAGGCTTAGGTCCGGGGGAGCGTGGGGGTGGAGCAGCCCATCAAGGTCGGTCCGGAGGACGCAGCGGATGCAGTTGCCGGCGCGGAATCTTTCGGTTTCCGTGCCGCAGCCCTCGCAGGTCATGTTGGTGGTGATGCCCGCGCAGTCCCTGCAGATGTCGGTGCCGTCGGTGGCTTTGCCGGGAAGGAGCCTTTCTTCACCGCAGCCGAAGCAGGATCCACGGGTGCGCAGTGCGGTGGTGAAGCAGATCCCACAGATGGCCCCGTCGGGCCAGGTCACGCGGATCTTTGCCGCCATCCGCCCGCATCGGTCGCACCGGTGGTCGCCCTCGGACCGGGGCCGTCCGCGGCTGCCCGGCTTAGTCGTCGTCAAGGATCCGGGCCCTGACGGGTTTGTAGGCGTCAGCGAACCGGACGACATTCTCCCCGGCGGCGGCGGCCTGCTTCTGGCGTTTGGACCTCGCATCGGCGGCCGTGAAGGTGAACAGCTCGTTCGCTTCGACGCCGAAGATGTCGCAGAGGGCGGCCAGGAGCTGGAAGGAGATCCGTTCGGGCTTTTGGCTGACCATGCGGTAGATCTGCGACTCGGAGAGGGTGATACCGCGTTCCCGTAGGGGTTCGACGAGTTCGCGGGTGTTGCGCATGCCGTTCCGTGCCATGAGTTCCCGGGCCCGCCACCGGTATTCGATGTCCCGTTTCATTCTCTTTCCTCCTTCGGCCTGACGGCCCTCTCAATCATGTCCTCCAGCACGCGGTTGAGCTCGCTGGTCTGATAATCGCTGGAAACTAAGGTGTAAAGAGACGTGGTCGAGGCGTGCTCGTGGCCGACCTGCCGTTGGACGAACGTGTGGTCGAAGCCGAAGTGCTCGAAGAGATGCGTGACGTAGGACCGGCGCAGCGAATGGATATCCAGGCCCGGCGGATAGCCGAGTTCATCGATATAGTCACGAAAGCGGCGGTGCAGGTTCGACTTGGGAACCGGCAGTCCGTTGGCAGTGGGGAAGATTTCTGACACGGCCGGGGCCAGCCAGGGCAGTCCGCTGCGGATCCAGGTCTCAACGACAGCGGGAGACCAGTCAAAGACCGTCAGCACAGAGCGTCTCTTCGGCGGTGAGCCCCGCTGCGCCTTGCCATATCTGACCTGCAGAACGCCGAACTCACCGAACTGGGGCGCCCGTCGATTCCGGGAAAAGTCCACGGTCTGCAAGTGCGTGACTTCGTTGGCCCGCAGACCCCAGGCATAGGCCGTTTTGAACACGGTGGCGTCCCGGTAGGCGGCGACGGCACCCTTACGCCCCGAGGCCAGGACCCGTTCAACTTCGAGGTCAGCCAGGTCGAAGAAGCCCTGCAGCTCCGCCCGAGTGAACGGCCTCTTCGTGGGTCCCTGTTCATTGTTCTGGGCGTGGCGGTCCCGATTGAATTCGGTGATGATTTGGGCGGGGGAGCGGCCGAACCCCTGAACGCAGATCCGGTCCCACTCATAGACAGGATCGGTCAGGAAATCGCAAAACACCTTCAAATGAGTTTGGTAGGCACGGACGGTCGCGAACGCCAGATTCAGGATCGAGCGCTCATGGGCGAAAAACTCATCGGCATCACCAACCGTCCAGTCCCAAGGAAAATGCCCCGTATGGTCCACGAACCGGCGGACCAGGCTCTCACGCCCACGGATCGTGCTGGACGTGAAGTTCCGTGCCAGCTGCTGCTGCTTCCAGCCCGTGAGCATGTCCTCAAACACCACATCCGCGGAAAATGCTCCCTGACGCAGCGGAAGCCTGATCAGCTGACCCTCCGAGGGGTCCATCGTGCCTCCGATGCGTCTGCAAATAATGCTCTCAGACTGCATAAAATGCGAATCGATGTCAAGGAATCCCCGAAAATTCGCGGAATTATCGCCTGCGCGGCACCTCAAACGCATCGCACTTTGCGCGTGCCGGCCTGATGCTCGACGCAGCCTGGAGCGGATCCGAATCCCTGTAACGGCGCGGCTTCAGCATCCGAATATCCCAAAACGGGGAAGCGGGTATCACCAGGTCCTATTCTGCATATTCTGCAATTGGATCACTTCTACTTGACATAATGTAGATTATCGGCGTTATGCAAAGGGACGGTAGGGGCTTTGGAGGGTGGCCGTCCGCATGGCCCCTAACCCGCGCCCCGCACGTTGACTTAAACCAGCTTTCGCTGCTGACGCCGAGCTGAATCCAAATCCACGAGATGGCATTTCGTGGCAGTGCCGCCGGTCAACACTGCCTCGAACTGTCATCTCGCGGCTTACCCCCTGACCACGTGCACGACCGGGGTCAGGTTGACATAACTATCCGGTTCCAGGCCAGCAGGAGTTCCCCCGGTCCTTAGCCGCGGACATATGCCGCGAGATGCTTGCCTGTGAGGGTGGACTTGGCCGCCACAAGCTCAGCCGGCGTGCCCTCGAAAACGATCCTGCCGCCGTCGTGCCCTGCTCCTGGACCGAGGTCGATGATCCAGTCGGCGTGCGCCATCACCGCCTGGTGGTGTTCAATGACGATCACCGACTTGCCGGAGTCGACCAGCCTGTCCAGCAGGCCCAGCAGGTTCTCAACGTCGGCGAGGTGAAGGCCCGTGGTCGGCTCGTCGAGGACGTAGACGTCTCCCTTCTCTGCCATCTGGGTGGCAAGTTTCACGCGCTGCCGCTCGCCACCGGACAGCGTCGTGAGCGGCTGGCCGAGCGTGAGGTACCCCAGCCCCACGTCCACGAGCCGGTCCAGGATCTTATGGGCGGCCGGCGAACGCGCCTCCCCTTCGCTGAAAAACTCCTCCGCCTCCGTCATCGACATCGCCAGCACCTCGGCGATGTTCCGGCCCCCCAGCGTGTATTCCAGCACCGAAGCCTGGAACCGCCGGCCCTCACAGTCCTCGCAGGTGGACTCCACGGTGGCCATGACGCCCAGCTCGGTGAAAATGACGCCGGCGCCGTTACAGGTGGGACATGCGCCCTCGGAGTTGGAGCTGAAGAGCGCCGGCTTGACGCCGTTGGCCTTCCCGAACGCCTTGCGGATCGGCTCGAGCAGGCCCGTGTACGTCGCGGGGTTGCTGCGCCGCGAGCCCTTGATGGCACCCTGGTCGATCACCACCACACCGTCGCGGCCGGCCACCGAACCATGGATCAGGGAGCTCTTTCCCGAGCCGGCCACACCTGTCACGACGCACAGCACGCCGAGCGGCACGTCGACGTCCACATCCTGGAGGTTGTGCATCGAGGCGCCGCGGATCTCCATTTTGGTGGCTGAGCGGCGCACCGACTCCTTCAGGGCCGCCCGGTCATCGAGATGGTGCCCGGTGATGGTGTCGCTCGCCCGCAGCTCCCCCACACTTCCCTCAAAGCAGACGCTGCCGCCTTTGGTGCCGGCGCCCGGACCGAGGTCGACGACGTGGTCAGCGATGGCGATGGTCTCCGGCTTGTGCTCCACAACGAGCACGGTGTTGCCCTTGTCGCGCAGCTGCAGCAGCAGCTGGTTCATCCGTTCGATGTCGTGCGGATGCAGGCCGATGGTGGGTTCGTCGAAGACGTAGGTGACATCGGTGAGGGAGGACCCGAGGTGGCGGATCATCTTGGTGCGCTGCGCCTCTCCCCCGGACAGCGTGCCGGCCGGCCGGTCAAGCGAGAGGTAGCCCAGTCCGATTTCGGCGAAGGAATCCAGCAGGTGCCGCAGGCCCTTCAGGAGCGGCGCAACCGAGGGCTCGTCGAACTCGCGGATCCACTCGGCCAGGTCGCTGATCTGCATCTGGCACAGATCGGCGATGTTCTTGCCCCGGATCCTCGAGGACCTCGCCTCGGGGCTGAGCCGCGTGCCGTCGCACTCAGGGCAGGTCTGGAAAGTGATGGCACTCTCCACAAAGCGCCGGACGTGTGGCTGCATCGCCTCGACGTCCTTGGAAAGCATCGATTTCTGGATCTTGGGGATGATGCCCTCGAACGTGAGGTTGATGCCCTCAACCTTGATCTTGGTGGGCTCGGCGTACAGCATCGTCTCGAGCTGCTTCTTCGTGAACGCGGCGATCGGTTTGTCCATCGGGAGGCCCATCCCCGCGAACAGCCGGCCGTACCAGCCGTCCATGCTGTAGCCGGGGACCGTGAGGGCACCGTCGGCGAGCGATTTGCTGTCGTCGTACAGCGCAGTGAGGTCGAAGTCGGAGACCGAGCCCATGCCCTCGCAGCGCGCGCACATGCCGCCCAGGTAGACGGCGTTCTGGACGACGGCCTTCTCGACCCGGCCGCCGGCCTTCTCGGTGCTCATCACGCCGCTGGCCTTCCGCGTGGGGACGTTGAAGGAAAAGGCCGTGGGCGGGCCGACGTACGGCTTGCCCAGGCGGCTGAAAAGGATCCGGAGCATGGCGTTGGCGTCGGTGGCCGTGCCCACCGTCGAGCGGGGGTTCGCCCCCATCCGCTCCTGGTCAACGATGATCGCCGTCGTCAGTCCCTCAAGAAAGTCGACGTCGGGCCGCGCCAGGTTGGGCATGAACCCCTGCACAAAGGCGCTGTAGGTTTCATTGATCATCCGCTGCGACTCCGCGGCGATGGTGGCAAACACCAGCGAGCTCTTGCCTGAGCCGGACACCCCGGTGAACACCGTCAGCCGGCGCTTGGGGATCTCGACGCTGATGTCCTTCAGGTTGTTCTCCCGGGCACCCTGCACACGGATCATGTCGTGGGTGTCGGCAGCGTGCAGCGTTGGAGACTGCTCTTCCGAACTCGTGACGATGCTCATTCATCTCTCCCTGTTCCCACCCGGATTGTTGCTCCGACGGTTTCGCCTGGCCGGGCCGCCCCGGCACCCGCCGGCAGTGTGCCCTTGTTCTATCTAACCAGCTTCCTGCACTGTGTTGAGGGGTATTTCCGCTCTTCAGACGCAGTTCCGGGGTCCCTGGCCATTGTCTTATCTGCGCAGCTCGCCAAGAATAAGCCAATGACGGTCTATGTGCGTTCCCTGGAAACTGCTGTTCCTCCAACGGTGCTGGTTCAAGCAGAGGCCCGCGACGTTTTCGCCGCCCAGCCCGGCCTGACCCGGCTGGGTTCGAGGCTGGTCAACACGTGCTTCGATTCGGCCGCGATTGATACGCGCTACACCGCCGTCGAGGAAATGACGAGGGACTTCCGCTCGGATGATCCGCAGTTCTTTGACCCCGCGAGCAGTCTGCTGCTGAATCCCAGCACCAAGGTACGCAACGAGATATTTGGCCGGGAGGCCACCAAACTGTTCATCGAGGCCGGGCAGGCCGCCCTTGACGCCTGCCCGGACCTGGAGGCGCAGGACATAACGCACCTCATCACGGTCTCCTGCACCGGATTCTTCAACCCGGGGCCCGACTACAAGATAGTCCGCGCGTTGGGCCTTGATCCGGCGGTGCAGCGGTACCACCTCGGGTTCATGGGCTGCTACGCTGCGTTTCCGGCCCTTCGGGCCGCCAAGTCATTCTGTGAGGCTGACCCCGCCGCGGTGGTCCTGGTGGTCTGCGCCGAGCTCTGTTCCCTGCACGTCCGCACGTCCAACGACCCTGACACCATCATGGGGTCGGCGCTCTTCGCCGACGGAGCGGCTGCCGCCGTCGTCACCGCCCGGGAGGTTTCGGACACACCCGCCCTGATGCAGCTGGACCATTTCGAAACCGTGCTGACGCCCGTCGGTGAGGAATCCATGGCCTGGAACATCGGCGACCATGGTTTTGAAATGGTCCTCGGAAACTACGTGCCCCACATCATTGATGACCACATCATCGGAGCGCTGGCACCGTTGCTCGCCCGGGATCCGTCAGTGGGAAACCTCCCCTACCGCGGAATCCGGCACTGGGGCATCCACCCCGGCGGCCGGAGCATCCTGGACAAGGTCCAGTCGAGGCTGGAGCTGACCGATGAGCAACTCGTTCCTGCGCGCGAGACGCTGCGGAACTATGGCAACATGAGCAGCGCCACTGTCCTGTTCGTCCTCAAACACATCCTCGACCAGCCACTCGAAGCCGGCGACGAACGGATCTGCTCCATGGCCTTCGGTCCGGGACTTACGGTGGAAACCGGCCTGTTCACCAAACTGCGGCAGGGCACGGGACGCACCCTTTACCCAGCCGTGGCGGAAGCCGCTGCCGAATCATCGCTGGCTTGAGCCCCGGGTGTGGCTGATGCGCAGGCGCGCCTCCGAAGCGGTGGAAAAGATGGACCTGCCTGACTGTGATTCGGAGCGCCTGGAGCGGACCTACCGGCAATTCGCGGTGGTCAACGGCGCAGTCTCAGGCTGGCGCCGGCTGTATGTACGCGAAATCCGCCCACTCCTTTCTGCCGGGCCCACTACCGTGCTCGATGTCGGCTCCGGCGGGGGCGACCTCGCCGTGACGCTGGCCCGGTGGTCCGCCCGGGACCGTTTGCCCCTGCACGTCACCGGCATCGATCCTGACACCCGGGCCCACCGGTTCGCGTCCGCCCGGCCGCCCGTTGCCGGCGTCGAATTCCGGTGCGCGCACACCACGGAGCTCCTTCGGGAAGGACTCACCTTCGACCTGGTCATGTCCAACCATGTCCTCCACCACCTCCAGCCCGCCGGGCTGGGTCAGTTCCTTGCCGACTCGGAAGCGCTCGCGCGCAGGAAGGTCCTGCACAACGACCTGCGCCGCAGCCCGGCAGCTTATGCCCTGTTCGCGGTGGCCGCGCTGCCCTTCAGGGGTTCGTTCATCCGGGAGGACGGCCTGACTTCCATCCGCCGAAGCTACACACTGCAGGAACTCGAAGCCCTGGCTCCCCCGGGCTGGCACGCTGAGCGCACGTCCGCTTTCCACCAGATGCTGGCCTGCCGCAAGGACTTCGGATGACCGACGTGGCAATTGTGGGTGGCGGCCCCGTGGGTCTGTACCTGGCCGCGCTGCTGCTGCAGGAAGGCCTGGGCGTCCGCGTCATGGAACAACGCCTGCGGCGTGACAGCCATTCGCGCGCGATCGGCATCCATCCGCCTGCCCTTGCTGCGCTTGACCGGGCCGGCCTGGCAACGGCCCTGGCAGAAGAGGGAGTGGCGATCCGCCGTGGACGGGCCTACAGCCGCGGCAGGCTGGTGGGCACCATGTCCTTCGAATCGGCCTCGCGGCGGTTCCCTTTTGTCTTGTCCCTTCCACAGTTCAGGACGGAAGGGCACCTTGAGCGCCGGGTACGGGAGTTGGACCCAGCGGCGCTGGCCATGGGTGCCCGGGTCACCGGGATAAGGCGCGACGGCGGACGCCCGGCTCTCGCTGTGGCGTCCGGTGACGCTTCCACGCTCCTTCGCCCTGCGTTCGCCGTGGCGGCGGATGGCGCCCACTCCGCGGTGCGCCACATGCTGGAAATCCCCGTGAGCGCGAAAGAGTATCCGGACCACTATGTGATGGGCGATTTCGCCGACGCGGGGATTTTTGGCACGGACGCCGTCCTGTTCCTGGAGGAAGGCGGCATCGTGGAGTCATTCCCGCTGCCGGGTGGCCTGCGGCGCTGGGTTGTCCGTGTCGGCCGGCCCGGCCAGTCCCCCGACGCGGAGGCCCTGGCGTTGCTGGTGCGGCAACGGACGGGCATAGGGCTCGACGCCGGCAGCAGCACGATGCTGAGCAGTTTCAGTGTCCGTTCAGTGATCGCGCGCCGGATGGTTGCGGGCAGGACCGTCCTGATCGGTGACGCCGCCCACGAAATAAGCCCCATTGGCGGCCAAGGGATGAACCTCGGATGGCTCGACGCCGAAGCGCTGGCGCCCGTTATCTGTGAGGCCATGGAAGGCAGGCCCGTCGAACGGCGCCTGAGGGATTTTGAGCTCCTGCGCCGGCGGGCGGCCGGCGTGGCGCGCCGGCAGTCCGAGGTCAACATGATGCTGGGGCGGCCCCTTCCCGCACACTGGCTCCGCCTGAGGAACCACACCCTGGGTGCTGTCGCTTCGGTGCAACCGGTCAACAGGCTGGCGGCACGCCGCTTCACCATGCAGTGAAACCCGCAACGCGACCAAGCTAGGCTGTTCCACATGAGTCACGCATCGCCGCCGACGCCCTTCAGTACTGCCCGCATCCGGGAAACCGTGCAGGAAATCCTGGCGGCAGGATCACTGCCGCCCATCGTCCAGGCCGGGCATCCGGTGCTCCGGCAACAGGCCGCCGCTTTTGACGGCCAGATAACGGACAGCGAACTGGATCAGCTCATTGACCTGATGCGGCGGGTCATGCATGACGCCCCGGGAGTGGGGCTTGCCGCCCCGCAACTGGGCATTCCCCTCCAGGTCGCGGTGCTGGAGGACAAGTTCGACGTCGACCCTGAGGCTGCGGCCGTCCGGAACCGGACGCCGCTGGAGTTCCTCGCGGTCCTTAACCCGCGGTATCGCGCCGTAGGAACGCAGGCCACTGCGTTTTTCGAAGGCTGCCTCTCCCTGAACGGCCTGCAGGCCGTGGTGGTCCGCCCTGAACGCGTCCGCCTGAACTTTGAGGAGCCTCGCGGCCAGGCGGTGGAAAGGGAATTTACCGGCTGGCAGGCAAGAATCGTCCAGCACGAGACGGACCACCTTCAGGGGATCCTGTACGTTGACCGGGCCGAACTGAGGTCCCTGAGCGGCAATGCCGAATATGCCGCCCACTGGGCCGAGCCTGGCATCGGCAAGGCACGTGCGGCGTTGGGCTTCCTGCCGGGCCTGCCGGACCTGCCGAAGCATGACCCGCCGTACTGATGCAGGATTGCCCCTTAGGAGTCGGGCGCGGCGGGGTTCGCCGCCGTCGGAAGGAAGCGGGCCCACCAGCGAAGGATGTGCTCGAACCTGAGGCGGCGATGATGCGGGGTTCCTGACCGCGAAAGTTCGTGGTCTTCTCCCGGGAACAGGAGCAAGCCGGCCGGAACCCCGTTCCGCTTCAGGGCAGTGAAGTAACGCTGGCCCTGCTCCACCGGGCAACGCAGGTCATCCTCGCTGTGGATGACCAGGGTGGGAGTCCGGACCTTGTCCACGTGCTGCATTGGGCTCTGCGAATCCACCGCCGGGCGCGAGCGGCCCATGTATTCGGCACCGAAGTACCAGCCAATATCCGCCGAGCCTTCAAAGCTCACCGGATCGAGGTACCCGCGCTCCACGATCGCAGCAGCGAAGCGGATGTCGCGGGCAATGGTCAGCGCGGTGAGGTAACCTCCGTAGGAGCCGCCCATGATGCCGAGCCTGCCCGCATCCAGGGCCGGAATCCTGTCCACCGCACCCTCCAGGAAGGCCAGGACATCCTGCATGTCCACGGTTCCCATGGCTTCCTTGACGGCACGTCCGTGCTCACGGCCGTAGCCTGCGGAGCCGCGCGGGTTGCACATCAGCACCGCATACCCGGCGCCGGCATAGACCTGGGCTTCGTCATGGAGGGCCACCGTGTACTGGGCGAACGGCCCGCCGTGGACGGACAGCAGCACCGGATGAGGTCCCTTCCCTGCAGGCAGGACGAGCCAGCCGTGGACCGGATATCCGTCCACTGAGGTGAAGGTCAGCTCCCGGGGGACGGTGACGTCCGACTGCATGCGGAGGGCTGCGGAAAAATCCGTCAGGATCCGCAGTTGCCCGTCCTCGAGGACGGCAAGGTCGCCGGCGGTGGACGGGTCGCTGAACGAAATGAACAGAGATCCTCCAGCCCAGGCGGCTCCGGTGACCACCTTGTCCCCGTGAACCAGCAACGCATGGTCACCGGTGGCCTGCAGCTCCAGGAGTTCCACGGTCCCCTGGGCGTTGTTCAGCACCATGGCCCCGGCCGGGCCACGCAGCTCAAGGCGCTCGCCGGACCGTGCAACGTCCATGATTTCCTCGTCGGTCAGCGCCGACGCAGCACCGCCCGCGGTGGGCATGCAGTACAGCACGGCGTTGCGGGCCACAAAGTCGGTTCCGGATTCCCCCAGCGCGCTGGCGATGTAGAACAGCCATGTGCCGTCCCTGGATTGCCGGACGTCCACGACGGTCTGCCGCGGTGCTCCCTCCGGCTCCACCCGCAGCGGGTCCCCGCCTCCTGACGGGACACAGTAAATCCCCTTCTCCAGGGTGCCATCACTCCCGGGCGGGGCGGTGACGAAGTAGACGAGGGCGCCGTCCGCGCTGAATGCGGCGCTTTCATGGTCCGTGGCGGCGGACGTCAACTGCACGGCCGGCGGAACATCGGCCGCTGGCTGCCCGTCACGCTCGGCACGTCCGCGGGGAACCACCCGGGGTTCCTCCCCGAACTCCGGGACGTCCAGCACAAAAAGCTGGGCGGGTTTGTCCTTCGTGTAGCCCACACCGTTGAGCCGGTACTGGTAGTCAGTGATAAGGCGGGGATCCTCTGCACCCGGTCCCACGTTGTCCCACGTCCCGTAGCGGCCGGCGGCCGGTTCCCGGGAGCTAAAGACAATCCGCTGGGAATCCGGAGACCAGGAGAATCCGTCCACGCCCAGGAGCCGGTCCGTCAGCGCCCGCGGTTCACCGCCGCCGGCCTCCACGACAAACAACTGCGGTTTCGCCGCCGGTCCCGCCACGCGAAGAAAGGCAAGGGCCAGCCCGTCCGGGGAGAAGGCAGGTGCCGAATCCTTAAAGCCCCGGGTCATCCGGCGCGGCAGCTGCCCGGGACCCAGGGGTATGGTCCAAATCTGGCCAACATACGCGTCCGCGTCAAAATCCGGCCTGGTGACCGAAACCGCGGCGCGGCTCCCGTCGGGATGGACGGCCGGGGCCGAGACGGAGTTCAACAGCGGGAGGTGTTCTGGCTTCACCCACGTGAGCCTAACGTGCAGCCCTCACCGGAAGAAACAGGCAGCCTGCCGCGGGAGGTGCCCACCGCACGGCCGCCCTAAGATGGTGGACATGCCTTCCTCCGTTGCCCTGGTGCTGCGCTGCCCCGTCTGCCGCTCGCCGCTCGCCAGGGCAGACGACGCCGGCAGTCAAGTTCCGGGAAAGGCCCTGGTTTGCGCCGCCGGACACAGCTTCGATGCAGCCAGGCAGGGATACTTCAATCTCCTTGTCGGGAAAGGCACCGCATTCGAGGCAGACACCGCCGACATGGTCGCCGCCCGCGTCAGCTTCCTGGCGAGTGGCCACTACCGTCCGCTGGCCGACGCCGTTGCTGCCGCCGTCGTTCCCCTCCTCCCTGCGGACGCAGCCACCGTGCTGGACTCGGGCACCGGCACCGGTCACTACCTGCGCGTCCTGCTGGATGCGGCCGCGGCGGCATCCGCGCGGGTCACAGCGATCGGCCTGGACATCTCAAAGTTCGCCCTGCGGCGGGCCGCCCGCCTCAACCCCGATGCCACCAATCTGGTTTGCGATGTGTGGCAGCCCCTGCCCGTGCGGGACGACTCTGTCGACGTTGTGACGGTGATTTTCGCGCCCCGCAACCCCCCGGAATTCGCCCGAATCCTGCGGCCCGGCGGACGGCTGGTGGTCGTCACGCCCAGGGCAGGCCATCTGGCCGCGATAGCTGAGCGGACGGGAATGTTGGGCATCGAGGCCGGCAAGGACGACAGGCTCGTTGATGCGATGTCTGGGCAGTTCACTGTCGACTCCGTCCGCGACCTTGACCTTCCGCTGGTGCTGGGACCCCGGGAAGTTGCCGATCTCGCCTACATGGGTCCGGCCGGGCATCACCTGGACCGTGCCACGCTCGCCGACCGGCTGGCCGGCCTGGAAGCCGGCACCGCTGTGGAGGCGCGGTTCCGCATCACCGTTTTCCGCCTCGCCCCGCCGTCGCGGTAACGACTTGGCTACTATCCCGGCGAATATGCCGGCAGCCTGCCGCCCTGCAACCCTTCGGACTACGATTGGAGGACAGCACAGGGGGCCTGCCGTCGTTGCACGCAGCGCGACCGAAGGCTGCCGAAGGGGGACGGAATGTTTGAATGGCTTGGCGAGAACTGGTGGGCGCTGTGGCTCACCGCCTTCCTCGCGTTTGCAGTGATAGAGATGATCACGCTCGACCTGTTCTTCATCATGCTGGGCGGCGGTACTCTTGCCGCCCTGGTCGCGGACTTCGCCGGCGCCGACCTCTGGCTGCAGATAGTCGTCTTCTGCGTGGTGTCACTTCTGATGATTGCCTTCGTGCGGCCCGTGGCACTGACCCACCTGAAAAAGGGGCCCAGCGAACAGCGCACCAACGTTGACCGGCTCATTGGAGAGCAGGCCCTGGTGATGGAGCCCGTCAGTTCCACCGGGGGCCTCGTCAAAATCGGCGGCGATGTCTGGACCGCCCGCTCCAACGCCGGAGTCCTGGCGGCCGGCCAGAAGGTGGTGGTTTCCGCCATTGACGGCGCCACCGCAGTGGTCGCGGCGCAGCCGGAAACTGCCGAACCGGCCTGAATACAGCTTCAATAACAACTGGGGATAAGAGGAGATGTATGGATAACGCAGGAGGAGCCGCTGTAGCCATTGTGCTGGTGGTCCTGATCGTGTTCGTGATAATTGTTCTGGTCCGCTCGGTGCGCATCATCCCGCAGGCCCGGGCGGGCGTTGTGGAACGCCTCGGCAAGTACCAGCGGACGCTGAACCCGGGCCTGACCATCCTCATCCCTTTCGTGGACCGGCTGCTGCCGCTCCTGGACCTCAGGGAGCAGGTGGTGTCTTTCCCGCCGCAGCCGGTGATCACCGAGGACAACCTGGTGGTATCCATCGACACGGTCGTCTACTTCCAGGTCACGGATCCCCGCGCTGCCACGTACGAGATCGCCAACTATATCCAGGCCGTAGAGCAGCTGACCACCACCACACTGCGAAACGTCGTTGGTGGGCTGAACCTGGAAGAGGCACTGACGTCCCGCGACCAGATCAACGGCCAGCTGCGCGGTGTACTGGATGAGGCAACCGGACGGTGGGGCATTCGCGTCTCGCGCGTTGAGCTGAAAGCCATCGATCCGCCGCACTCCATCCAGGACTCGATGGAAAAGCAGATGCGCGCCGAACGTGACCGCCGAGCCGCCATCCTTACGGCCGAAGGTACCAAGCAGTCCGCGATCCTCACCGCCGAAGGCCAGAGGCAGGCATCGATCCTCGCGGCCGAGGGTGACGCCAAGGCGGCCATCCTTCGTGCCGATGGTGAAGCGCAGGCGATTCAAAAGGTCTTCGACGCCATCCACAAGGGCAACCCCGACCAGAAGCTTTTGGCTTACCAGTACCTTCAGACACTGCCCAAACTGGCTGAAGGCAGCTCCAACAAGCTGTGGATCATCCCCAGTGAAGTCGGCGAGGCACTGAAGGGAATCGGCAATGCCCTTGGCGGCACCAATCCCGACCCGCAGGCAGGCGGCGGATTGTTCGACGAAGTGGCGGCCAAGCAGCCCGGGTCCTGACCCGGAGTACGCGGCACGGAAGGGGATCAGCACTTTGGTGCGGTTCCCTTCCGGTTTTGCAACCGGGCCCCCGGATCCGTATAATTGAATATTTGTCCGGTCCGGTGAGAACCGACGGAACAAGAAAGCTTCGCAATGCGTTGAATCTATTGATGCAGCACAGTGCACACAGTAGTCCGGCGGCGTTATACCGCCCCCGGCTAGCGTGGGGCCTTGCTCCGCGAACCGACCAGAGGGAGAAAACATGAGCGATCGCAGCCTGCGGGGTATGCGCCTTGGCGCGCAGAGCATGGAGACCGAGTCCGGCGTCGAGCCGGCTCCGCGTCAGCGTGTCGAATACAGGTGCGAGGACGGCGAGCAGGTCTTTGTCACCTTCTCTTCCGAGGCCGAAATCCCTCCGGTCTGGGTATCCAAGACCGGCAAGGAAGCGCTGTTGGTTGACGGCGAGCGTCCCGACACCAGCAACGAAAAAGCCGTGCGCACGCACTGGGACATGCTGCTTGAGCGGCGGACCCTCCCCGAGCTGGAGCAGATTCTTGAAGACCGCCTGACCATCCTGCGCGAACGCCGCGGCGAACGGCGCACTGCGTAAACCCCGCAGACCAGAAGAGCCGCCACAGCCTGGCTCACGAAAAAAGGGCCGTCCCGCACCATGCATGAGGTGCGGGACGGCCCTTTTTTTGGCTCCCCACGGCCCGGGCGGCGGCTGCCGCCCGGGCTCGCTTAGGCCTGGGAAGAATCCTTCTTGCCGGTCAGCCTGTTCCAGCGGGCCTGCAGCCCCCACTTCGTGACGTTGATCATGGCCTCCACCACGATGTTTCCGCTCATCTTCGAGGCACCCAGCTCACGCTCAACGAACGTGATGGGCCGCTCCTCGATCCTCAGGCCCATCTTCGCGACGCGCCAGGCAAGGTCCACCTGGAAGCCGTAGCCCACCGAATCCACCTGGTCCAGGTTCAGCTTTTCCAGGGTGGTCCTGCGGAAGGCCCGGTAACCGCCGGTGACGTCTTTGATCTTCAGGCCCAGCATGATGCGGGCGTACGTGCTGCCGATCCGGGAAATCGCCTGGCGGTACAGCGGCCAGTTGACCACGCTGCCCCCGGTCACCCACCGCGAACCCATCGCCAGGTCCGCGCCCTGTTCGATGGCGTCCAGGAGCAGTGGAAGCTGTTCGGGCTTGTGGGAGCCGTCGGCGTCCATTTCCACCAGGACGTCGTAGCCGGCGTCCAGGCCCCAACGGAAGCCCGCGATGTAGGCGGCGCCGAGGCCTTCCTTGCCCTTGCGGTGCAGGACATGGACCTGGGAGTCTTCGGCGGCGAACGTGTCAGCCAGCTGGCCGGTTCCGTCAGGGCTGTTGTCGTCAACCACCAGCACGTCGGATGCCGGCACCGCTTCCCGCAGGCGCTGGAGAGTCTTGGGCAGCGATTCCAGCTCGTTGTAAGTAGGAATGATGGTGAGGACGCGCACAGAGAGCCTTTCCTGGATGAAAGCGGTCAGAGCGCCTGCCGCAGAGTGGAATCACTGGCAGGCGCGACTTCCCATTATAGGGTGATGCCCGAAGGTCCCGGTCAGGAACGCAGGGCAGGGTTGCAATACAGCTCGGCACCGTCACGGACCGTTTGAAGGCAAACAGGGTCGCTGCCCGTATCCAGGGCCGGCAGGAGGGGGGTACGGGCCCGGGGATCCGTGCTCCAGGACTGGACCCTTCCGTCAGCGACCTGGACCATAAGTTCCTCGACCTCCCACACGGCAAAACTCGCCGGCGCGCCGGGGACAAGCTGGCCGGCCATCGGGTTGTGGTACTTCGCCGCCCTCCAGCCTGCCCTCGTGTGGCCCAGGAAGGCGGCGCGCGCCGAGATCCGCTGGCTCTCGTTGTGGTGCTCCAGGCACGCGCGGACACTGGCCCAGGGGCGCAGCGGCGTCACGGGGCTGTCACTTCCAAAGGTGATTGGCACCCCGGCGGAGTATAACGACGCGAAGGCGTTCATGCCGGTGCTGCGGCTCCCGAGGCGCTGTTCATAGAGGCTGCCGGCCGCGCCCCAGGCCGCGTCAAATCCGGGCTGCGCGCTTACCGTGACCGAGTAGTGCGCCAGCCGTTCCACGGCTTGGGCATCTGCGAGTTCGACGTGTTCAAACCGGTGGCCCGCGGAACGGATCCGCTGTTCGCCCACTTCGGCGGCGGCAAGATCGAGCGCGGCCAGGGCCGCGTCCAGCCCGGCGTCGCCGATGACATGGAAGCCGCCCTGGATTCCCAGGAGGGAGCTCGCCGCGAGGTGGGCTGCGGCCTGCTCCACCGAGAGGTAAAGGCTTCCCCGCTCCCCCGCCGCGTCGGTGTAGTCGGAACGGAGCGCCGCTGTCCTGGAACCGATCGAACCATCGATGTTCAAGTCGCCCGCGAGGCCCCGGACAGGCACGCCCAGCTCATCCAGGATGGACTGTGCGTGGTCGCGGCCCTGTGCAAGTTCCCCCCAGTATGGGAGGACCTCGGGCACGGCTTCGGTTCCAGGCCCTCCGGTGTTCCACCCAGCAGCGATCCGAAGGTCGGCAGCCCCGCCGATGTGCGGTGCCCCCATTTCTGCGGCGGCGACGTAGCCGTTGGCCGCCGCTTCTGCCAGCGCACGCCTCTGGTAACCGCGCAAGGCATCCTGGGGAAGGTCCCGGGTAACCTGGCGGGCGGCGTCGTGGGCCGACCGCTTCAGGAGGCCGTCCGGGGAGAAGCCGTCAAGCTCCGTGAGAGCGGCTGTGAGGGAACGCGAGACAAGTGCCGAATGGACGTCCGCCCTGGACAGGTAGACATGCCGGCCCCCCGCTGCCCGCTCCAGTTCATCGGCGGTAGGCAACGACGGATCATCCCAGGTGGATTCGTCCCAGCCATGGCCGAGCACGGGCCCGCTCCCGGGCGCGGACCGCACAGCGTCCAAAACCTCCCGGGCCGACCTGGCCTGTCCGAGTTGGAGGGAATCCAGGGCGATGCCCGTTTCGGTCAGGTGCACGTGCGAGTCGACAAAACCCGGCGCCACCAGGCCGCCCCGGAGGTCAATGACCTCCATGGTGCTGTCTGCTATGGATGACGCGGCCTGTTCCGAACCCACCCAGGCCACCGTGTCGCCGTCCACGAGCATTGCGGTGGCAAACGGATCCGCGGCCGTGTAAACGGATCCGTTGCGGTAAAGCACCACCTTGCGCTCGTTCGGGGACGGCGCGGCAGACGTTGCTTGGGTCATGGGTGCTAAGGCTCCTGGGAGTAGTGGGCCGCGCGTGCGGGCGGCTGGAAAGGAAGGTTCAGATGACGGAAGAGTAGGCCACCACGCCACGGCGGACCAGGGAGATGGCTTCGGTGCAGAGCCTGGCGAGGCGGGGCTCCAGTCCGGGAATCTTGGCGAGCTGGTCGAGCAGGTCGATCACCTGTTTGACCCAGCGCACGAAATCGCCTGCGGCGAGGTCCGTGCCGTTGAGTACTTCCTGCAGGTGCCGGCCGCGAGCCCACTTGTACATCGGCCAGACGAGTCCCAGTTCCGGCTCTCCGGTGAGGGGAAGCTTGTTCTGCTCCTCCACGTCCTCAAGCGCCGACCATTCCCGGATCACCACGTCAACGGAGGACTCCAGCGAGATGCTGGGCATCCGCGGCCGGAGCCCCCTGTCCTCGCGCTTGGCCTGGTAGACCAGGACGCTGGCGAGGGCAGCAACCTCGACGGCGTCCAGGTCATCGAACGCGCCAAGCCGCAGCGACTGGGAGATCAGCAGATCCTTTTCACCGTAGATGCGCCGCAGCCGCTGGCCGTCCGGGCTGATGGACTGCCGTCCGTCCGCCGGGGTCTCCAGGTAGCCATAGGCGGAGAGTACGTCGCACACACGGTCGAAGGTTTTGGCAATGGTGTTGGTCCGGCCTTGGATCTGCCGGACCAGGGCGTCGGTTTCCCGCCGCAGCTTCCACCAGCGCTCCGACCACCGGGCGTGGTCTTCACGCTCGCTGCAGCCGTGGCAGGGGTGGGCGCGGAGCGCCCGCCGCAGGTCAGCGATGCGCTTTTCCTGGTTTGGCAGTGCGGTTGCGAGGCCGAAGTCGTTGTTCCGGCTGCTTGCGGCCGCAGGTGGCCGGTTCTCCCGCAGGGCGTTCCGTGCGGACGAGGCAAGATCCCGCCGTGACTTGGGCACCTTGGCGTTGAAGGACTTCGGGATCCGGATCCGCGTCATGGGCGCTATGGGCCCTTCGAGGTCCTCAGTCCCGATGCGGCGAAGCTGGTTGTCCAGCGTCAGGACGGCCGGCCGCGGTTCCCGGCTGCTGTGGTCCGCGCTCAGGACAATGGCCGGCCCTGGCGCCCGGCCGCCGGGCACGTCCACGACGTCCCCAGGCAGCAGCCGCGCCAGTGAGTCGTCGCTGAGTGATTTCCGTGCCCGCGACTTGCTCCGGGAGGTCATGTTTTCGGCGTCCGACAGTTCCCGGCGCAGCCGTGCATATTCGGTGAAGTCCCCGAGGTGGCAGGTCATCGACTTTGCGTAACCGGCCAGGGACTCCTCCCTGCTGCGTACCTGCCTGGCGAGGCCCACCACGGAGCGGTCCGCCTGGAACTGCGCGAAGGAGGATTCCAGGATTTCGCGTGCCCGGGCGCGGCCGAACTGCGCCAGCAGGTTGATGCTCATGTTGTACGTGGGCCGGAAACTGGAGTTGAGCGGATACGTACGGCGGGACGCGAGGCCGGCCACCGCCGTCGGATCCGTTCCCGGCTGCCACAGCACCACGGCATGGCCTTCGACGTCGATTCCGCGCCGGCCCGCACGGCCCGTCAACTGGGTGTACTCCCCCGCCGTGATGTCCACGTGGGCTTCGCCGTTGAATTTGTCCAGCTTTTCCAGCACTACCGAGCGCGCCGGCATGTTGACGCCCAGGGCGAGCGTTTCCGTGGCGAAGACCGCTTTGACGAGGCCTTCGACGAACAGCTTTTCCACGACCTCCTTGAACGTGGGGAGCATCCCCGCGTGATGGGCTGCGAAGCCCCGGAGCAGGCCGTCACGCCAGGTCCAGAAGCCAAGGACGTCAAGGTCTTCGGAGGGGATGTCCTGCCCCGCCTCGTCCACACGCTGGGCAATGATGCGCTGCTCTTTTTCCGTGGTCAGCCACAGCCCTGAGGATACGCACTGCGCGACGGCGGCGTCGCAGCCGGCACGGGAGAAGATGAAGGTGATGGACGGCAGCAGGTCCTGCCGGTCCAGGCTGGCGATCACCTGGGGGCGGCTGGCCTTCCGGACGCCAACAGGCTGGGCGGCCTGCCCCGGCCGGTCGTCTCCGCGCTGCCTGTGCTGCCTGCGTTGGCTGCGGCCACCGTGGCCGAAGCGTCCACGGAAGCTTTGCTGGCTCTCGCTTCGGGCCATGGCCAGCAGGTCTGGGTTGACCTCGAACCCACGCCCCGGCAATTCTTCGGCCACCGCCGCAGGGGCGGGGACTCCGGTTTCCGCATCGGCGGGCGGAGCGATCTCATCAAAGGTGGTTTCCCCCGCGAAGAGGTCCACAATCTCTTTGCCCACCATGACGTGCTGCCATAGTGGCACCGGACGGTGCTCCGAGACGATGATGTCGGTGTCGCCCCGGACGGTGTCCAGCCAGGCCCCGAACTCTTCCGCGTTGGAAACGGTGGCGCTCAGCGACGCGACCTGCACTTCGCTGGGGAGGTGGATGATGACTTCTTCCCAGACGGCGCCCCGGAAGCGGTCTGCGAGGTAGTGCACTTCGTCCATGACGACGAAGCCGAGGTCATCCAGCGAAGCGGAGTCAGCGTACAGCATGTTGCGGAGGACTTCGGTGGTCATCACCACCACCGGCGCCTCGCCGTTGATGCTGGTATCGCCGGTCAGCAGGCCAACGTTTTCCGGTCCGTACTTTTCCGCGAGTTCGGAAAACTTCTGGTTGCTCAGCGCCTTGATGGGGGTGGTGTAGAAGGCTTTGAGGTTCCGCTCGAGCGCAAGGTAGATCGCGAACTCGCCCACGATGGTCTTGCCGGCGCCGGTGGGTGCTGCGACCAGCACCCCCCTGCCTTCCTGCAGGGACCTGCAGGCCTGCCGCTGGAAGTCGTCCAGCTCAAAATCGAGGGTTCGGATAAAGCCGCCCAGATAGCTGGAGGCCTCAGCTGTCCGTTCTTTGCTGGCCCGGTAGCTTTCAGAGGGGGAAAACTGCTCTGGAACGGTTGGCCGGGAAGAGAAAGGCCCCGAGGGAGGCGGCCCGGAAATAGTGGACATGACTCCAGCCTAGTGGGCTCGGGGCTACAGGTTCTTCAGTTCGTTTCCGGGCGTCGCCACGTCTGCGGTGGCCTCCGTCTCCGCTTCGCGCCTGGCAACCCGGCGGGCACGGCGTTTGTCGTTCAGCAGGCAGATGCCGATGGCGGCGAAAAAGAGCACCAGCAACGGGCCCGCCAGCATAAACATCGAAATCGCATCAGCACCCGGGGCAGCGATGGCCGCGAGGACGAAGACGAGGAATACCGTGATGCGCCAGGCCTTGAGGATGGTCCGGCCGCTGACGATGCCGGCCATGTTGATCCCCACCAGGACCACGGGAACCAGGAAGGCGACTCCCAGCACCAGGACCATCCGTGTGACGAACTCGATGTAGGTCCGGGCATCGATGACGCTCGAAGATCCCTCTGGCGTGAACTGCGTCAGGGCGTGGACTACCTGCGGCACTACCAGCCACCCGGCCCAGATGCCGGCAAGGAACAACGGTACCGCAGCGGCCATGTAGCCCAGGGTGTAGCGGCGTTCCTTGGATGTGAGGCCGGGGGTAATAAACGCCCACAGTTGGTAGATCCAGATCGGACTGGATATCACCACTCCAATGAGGAGTGACATCTGAAGCTTGAAGTCGAACGGTGATGCGATGCTGCCGAAGTTGATCGCAGACAGCCCGCCGGTTTGCTCGGAGATGCGGTTGACCGGCTCGGCCAGCGCTTTAAGCAGCGGATCGTAGAGTATCCAACCCCCGATGCCGCCGATGACGGCCCCGATGGCCGACTTGATCAGCCGGTTCTTGAGTTCCTTGAGGTGGTCCCAGAGGGCCATCCGGCCCTCTGGGTTGGCTTTACGGCCCCTCGTCAGTGCCACTGCGGGTCAGGCACGGTTCGACGGCGGTACGTCGGTACCGTCCGTCGGCTCACCAGGCTTTGCCTGCGGGTGGTTAACGATCTTGCCTTCCACCGGGCCGGTTGCGTCGGCAGGCGTTTCGGTTTTGCCGTCGTTCTTCATTTCCTTGACCTCGGACTTGATGATCCGCATGGACTGGCCAAGGCTGCGCGCCATGGCAGGAAGCTTGGGGGCAGCGAAAAGCAGCAAAGCTACAACGATAATAATGACGATCGGCCAGGGGCCATCAAAGAGTCTTCCCACGGGAATTCCTTTCCTCTAAAAACATCCTACGTCTAAGTGAAGTCCAGATCGCCAAGCGACTGCCGCTGGCCACGGTCAGTCCGGCGCTGGACCCGCCTCAGGCGGCGGTCCTCCCGGCGGGCTGATTTGGATGTGTGGTAATCATGTCGCATCTGCGCAGGAGAGGCAAAAACGGCTGCACCCTGTAGCGTCGCCGGCTTGCCCGGCTGGGCCGGTGGAACGGCGGGGCTGAAATGGCCCAGCTTCTCACCTGCCGCTCCCAGGTCCTTGAGCGTCGCCATGAACTGGCGGAACAGCCGGATGCCCAACAGGACATAAAACAGCAGGGACACCGCAACAAGCGCTATCCAGATAAGGATCCAGGACCACCAAGGCATGCTGAGAAGTCTAGCCGCCGTAACGGGCCAACGACGCCTCGATCCAGGCACGCGACTGGTCGGCAAGCTCCCGGGGTTCCAGGATGCGCACTGCCCCGCCATGCTGTGCCACGAACATGGGCAGCCACGCCGTATTGCCAAAGCGGATTTCCGCGAGCAGGCCGCCGTCCGGCAGGGCCGCAGTCCGCTCGGCGTAATAATCATCTGCCAGCCCGGCGCCCTGTCTGGTGAGCTGGACTGTCACTGTCGTGTCGTCGTCGTTCGCCGTGAAGAGCTTCGCGGGGAATCCTTCCGTTCGCTGTTGCGCGGCCGACGCCGGGTTTCCGTTCGGCTTCAGTTCCTGGACGCGGTCCAGTCTGAAATTCCGTAAGCCGTGGGCCGAATGGCAGTAGGCCTCGAAGTACCACGTGTTGTCGAGCGAATACAGCCGGAGGGGATCCACGTCACGCTCGGAAACCCGGTCCCGCTGGGGCGACAGGTAGACCAGGTGAAGTTGGGAGCCGGCAGCTATGGCCTGGCGGACCAGGTCCAGGGTGGCGGAATCAGCGGGGCCGACCGCCGGCCCGGCCAGTGATCCGGCCCGCAGCCCTTCCTCGCCGGCTGCGGCCATCAGTTTCAGGGTGACCGATTCCAGTGCGCCGCCTTCAGCGATTTCCGGCAGCCCATTCAGCGTTTCCAGGCCGGTGAGCAGGGCGCAGGCTTCCTCCACAGTGAACCTGACCGGCCTTTTCAGGTCCAGGTCCTGGGTGATGTACACGTGGTCGTCTTCCCACTGGATATCCAGGAGGTCGTCCGGATATCCCTCAGGCAGGCCGGAGCAGATAAGGATCTGCAGGTCTTCCTCGAGTTCCTTGCGCGTGACGCCGAACCGTTCGGCAACCTCCTGGATATGCAGTCCCTGGTTGTGGACCAGGAACGGAACAAGCTGGAGCATGCGCTTGAGCTGGTCTTCGGAGGTCCGTTTGCGGACGGTGCCCGCCCGGGGCTGGGCCGGGAAAACTACAGCCGGAACCGGCGACGCGCAGAAGTCGGCGGCCGCCCGCAGCCTTCGTTGGACGGCCGTGACGAGTTCGCCGGGCGCCACGGCAATGGCGTCCGGACCGTAGGACGCGAGTTCCTCCGCAAGCCCTTCGACGTCCCTGTACTGGACGCCCAGGCGGTCGAAACCGGAGTCGGGCCCCTCCCACTGGCCGTCCGTGCCTGGCAGGGCCCGCCGGCGCAGGCCCAGCAGGCGGCCGGCCCGGACATCCACCTCTGCGATCCGGAGCGGGAGTTCGGGCAACCGGTCCAGCTCTTCCCGGATGTTGAATTCCTTGGGCGGCGCGTACGTTTCCCTGTCCAGGACAGTAACGGCGCTGGTCAGGCGGGAGAGCCTGAAGTGCCGGGGAGCCCGGCGGGTCCGGTCGTAGCCGGCAAGGTACCACTGGCCGAACCGGCTGCCGAGGCCCCACGGTTCAACGGTGCGTTGTTCCTCCTTCCCGGTACTGCCGGCGAGGTAGGAAAACGTGACGGGGTGCTGGGCGTGCATTGCAGCGACAAGGTCGTCGAACGCCTGGCCGGCGGGTTTGATCCGGGGCTGGACACCGACGGGAAGTTCGACGTCGGTGAGGCGGCTGGATGCCTGCAGCTTGCGGAGGGCGTTTGCCGCGGCCGTGCCAAGGGCCGCCCGCTCCCAGAGCTGCGAGGCCAAAAAGATGACGGTCCATTCCCCGGGGCTGAGTTCGACGTCGGGCAGCCGGTTGGACTCCATGCCAATCCGGTAGCGCGTCGTGGCGGGGTCGTCCTCGCTCCAGCCAAGGTCGGTGACGGTTTCGACGTCGAATCCAAAGTTGCGCAGGTCAGCTTTGTCCCGCTCGAACATCCGGCCGAACGAGACATCGTTCCCGGCAACGTCACGGTAAACCGTTTCGCGCAGCTCGCTGCGGGGCAGGCCGTACCTGGTGTTCAGGAGGGCTATGAGGAGATTCAGCAGGCGTTCTGTACGGGATGCGGGCACCCTCGCTACGTTACTAAAATCCCCGGGGGAAAGCAGAAGGCGCGGTAACGATCGGGTCAGTTCATCCCGATCGTTACCGCGCCGTCAAAGCCTGAGGGGTCCGGGTCAGCGGACGCCCACGAGGTCAACCACGAAGATCAGCGCTTCGTTGGGCTTGATTGCCCCACCGGCGCCGCGGGAGCCGTAAGCCAGCTCCGAGGGGATCTCCAGCCGGCGTCGGCCGCCGACCTTCATGCCCAGGAGGCCCTGGTCCCAGCCCTGGATGACCTGGCCGACGCCGACACGGAAGTCCAGCGGCGCGCCGCGGCCCCATGAGGCGTCGAATTCCTCACCGGTGGACCAGGCGACACCCACGTAGTGCGTGGACACGGTATCGCCGGCTTTTGCTTCGGCGCCGTCACCCTCAATCAGGTCGGTGATGACCAGTTCGGTGGGGACATCGCCTTCCGGGAAGTCAATCTCCGGCTTCTGGCGGTCGAATTCGCGCTGACCAAATGACATGCTTGCTCCTTTGTTTTTTGGGCGGGTGATGTGCTGCTTGAAGTCGTGCAAGGCCCGGTGTGGGCGTGCGGTGCGGCTATTTCGCGCCGAGGATGTCCACAACGAAGACAAGGTCGCCCTTGGCTTCGCCCTGGCCTGCATCACCATACGCGAGGTCCTTGGGGATGACCAGGAGGACGCGGGAGCCCACTGTCTTGCCGGCAAGTCCCTGTGTCCAGCCCTTGATGACGCCGGTCAGCGCGAAGCTGGCCGTCTCACCGCGGTCATAGCTGGAGTCGAACTTGGTGCCGCCAACCAGGTTGACGCCCACATAGTTGACCGTCAGCGTGTCGGTTTCCTTGACCTCCGGGCCGGTGCCCTTGATCAGGTCCTGTGAGATGAGGGCCGTGGGAGCCGCGACGCCCTCAACGGAGATTTCCGGTACGCCCTGGTCATTGTCCTTGACCGTGGGCAGGCCGGCCGGCGGGGTTACTGTTTCGCCCTCGGGCTTTTCGAGCACCGGGGCCACGTCCGTGGCGGAGAGTACCTTGATCAGCAGGAGCTGGGTGGGCTGCGCCTGCGCACCCTCAGCGGCTGCTGCCTTTCCCGGGATGGCCAGGGCCAGTGTTGAGCCGATCTTGGAACCGACGAACGCGTTGTAGATGACGGCGCTTCCGGTCTTGAGTTCCTCGTTCAGTTCCAGCGGCTCGGGTTCGCCGGCGAAGGTGTCTTCGAGGGTGGCGCCGTCGGTGCCGTTCAGGGCGAGGATGGAGATGTTGGCCACCTGGTTCGCTTTGACGGCGTCGCCGCTGCCCTCTGCGACGACCTTGATGGTGGGCTCCGCTACGTCCAGCGGTTTGGTGAACTCAACACCGGGAGCTTTTTTGTCCCCGTTGTCCGTCAGTTTCAGGGAGTCGAACTTGGCAGTATCACCTGCGGACTGGCTGGTGGGCTCCGGTGCTGCGGGCGTCCCGCCTCCACAGGCGGTAAGCAGCAGCAGACCGGGGATAAGGATTGCTAGTAGTCGGCGCACGTAAGAACTTTCGTCGGGGCAGGATGGACGCCGCACCGGAAAATATCGCTCGGCGCAGCTCAGGACCGAAGAACGGCCCTATCCAGAATAGCCCCTGAAGCTGGGTGTCAGCCCATAGAGTCCAGGAGCGCATCCACGCGGTCGTCCACGCTTCGGAACGGATCCTTGCAGAGGATGGTCTGGTGCGCCCGGTCATTGAGCTTCAGGTGCACCCAGTCAACCGTGTAGTCCCGGCCGAGTTCCTGGGCGCGCCGGACGAAGTCTCCCCGCAGTTTGGCGCGGGTGGTCTGCGGCGGGGCGTCCACCGCGTCCTTGACCACGGTGTCGTCCACGACGCGGCGTACAGCGCCCCTGGACTGGAGCAGGTAGTACAGCCCCCTCGTCCGGGAGATGTCATGGTAGGTGAGGTCCAGCTGCGCGATCCGCGGGGCGTCGAGGCCAAGGCCGTGCCGGCCCCGGTAGTTGTCCATCAGCTTCTTCTTGATGGCCCAGTCGATCTCGGTGTCGATTGAACTGGTGTCGCCGCTCTCGATGGCGCGCAAAGTCCTGCCCCAGAGGTCCAGGATCAGCGGCACGTGCGGG
>DATFAE010000239.1:0-6021 GCA_035254945.1 Arthrobacter sp.
CACAGGGCAACGCGGGGTCACATCCGGCCCAAAGAAGCCCTGCCCATTGGGCCGGATATGACCCCGCGTTGCTGTGCATGGGGGTCAGGCGGCTACCGGAACAAGGCCGTCCGTCGCCACAGCCGTCATGAGCTGTGTGGCGCAGGCACCGGCTGCGGATGCGGCCGCCACCAGCAGACCGAGCCGCACGCCGTCGAACGCGGCGGCGTCGCCGATGGCCCAGACGCCCGGGACCGAGGTCCTGAAGTCTTTGGTGATGGCGATTCCGCCGTTGGGCGCGGTGGCAAGTCCGGCGCTGGCAGCCAGCCCGTCGCGCGAAACCCGTTCCTCGGCCAGGACCACCAGGTCACCGTTCATGCTGCTGCCGTCCTCAAAGACAATCCCGGATGCTGCCAGCCCTGAGCCGGCGACCGAGTGCACCACGGCGGAGGGACGGACTGTGGTCCGGATGGGCCTGACCCCGCGGGCCCGCAGCACGGCTTCAGCCTGCCCCGCCGCGGCGCCAGTACCCACCAAGATCCCCAGCGGCCGCCTGCCCAGCTCCCGCGTCACTTCCTTGACGGCGTCACCGATCCGGGCGGCGTCGTCAATCGTGGAGTAGCTCAGGCAGCGGCCGGCGCCCGCCACCGGCGATGAGACCGGAGCCGATCCGGTGGCGATGACCAGTTCGTCGTAGCTGAATTCCATGCCGTCGGCAGTGGTGACAGTGCGGTTGCCCGCGTCAATGAAGCTGGCGGGCTGGCCGAAGCGGACTGATACCTGTGGCAGCCCTGCAAGCTCCAGGAGTTCGGCCGGAGCGTCGTCCCGGTTGCTGAGGACAGTGATGGTTCCGCGGAACCGGGCACCGTCCAGCTGGCGGACCAGGGCCTGCGCGGCGGGCCCTGCCCCGGCGATGACGATGCGCGGGGAGACGGAGGTGGACGGTGCCGGAGCGGACATGTGCTGGCCCTTTCGCTGGCGGCCGCAGGAGCGGCCGGGGACTCGTGATGAATCCCAGCGTAGGCGGCCGGCTTTTCCAGCGTGTTTCTCCGCTGTTGCCGTCCGGATGGTGCTTTTTCGCCAACGTTTACCGGCTGGTAACAGAACCCGTGACGCACCTCTCAGAACGGTCCGGAATGACACAAAGAGGCCAGAAACCGAGTCCTTAGACGCGGATCCGGTAACCCCTCTTGACCACAGTCTCCACCAGCCGGCCATCCGGCAGGGAGGACCGAAGGCGGCTGACGGTCATGTCCAGGGCATGGACTGAGCCCCGCAGTTCCAGGAGCTCCGACAGCGATTCGCGTGAGAGCACGGCACCGCCGGCGCCCAGCAAGGCGCGGAGCAGCAGCAGCGGCGCGGGGGCCAGTTCAACCTGTTCCCCGTCAATCCGCAGGCTTCGGCCGCGCAGTTCGATGTTGCCCGACCTCGTGTCCAGGCGGCGCACGTGGTTAAGGGCCAGGTGCTCGCACACCAGCCTGATGAGTGCGCCCATCCGGAAACGCTCCGGGATCAGCGGGGTGATGCCGGCGTCGAGCAGGGGCTGGGCGGTGACCGGGCCGACCACTGCCGTGGTGACGTTGGTTTTCAGGCTTTCGATCAGCTGTTTGTAGACACCCATTTCGTGGGCGGTGCTCCACATCGCGTCCACGGCAGGCGCGCTGGTGAACGTCAGGACGTCCAGGTTGCCGCTGCAGGCAGCCTCGATGAGGCGGGGGAGTTTGTCCTCGCCGTCGGGCTTGACCCAGCGGTAGGGCGTCACGGTCAGGACGGTGGCGCCGGACATGCGGAGCCGCTCCAGCTGGCGGACATCCGTGTAGCCGTGCAGCTGGACGGCCACGGTCTTGCCGCGCACTCCTTCGGCCAGCAGCATGTCCACCAGCGTCGCCGTGGTTTCGTCGCTGCTGATTCCGACGTCGGCAAGTCCGGCCGCGCGGACGGCGCCGCGGGCTTTGGGCCCCCTTACAAACATCCGGCAGGCTGCCAGCGTTTCCAGCAGGGCCTCGCCGATGCCGAACGAGTCGGCAGCCTCGCACCAGCGGCGCATGCCGTAGGCGGTGGTGGCGATGCAGAGGTCCGGGCGGGCGGCGATGATGGCCTTGGTGTCCTCAATGAGGCGGATGTCCTCCTGCACCGGGGCGATTTTAAGGGCCGGTGCGTGCAAAACTTCCGCGCCGCGGCGTTCCAGTGCTTCGATAAGGTCCTGGGAGCGCCGGTGCGAGGTCACTCCAATGCGGAAACCCTCCAAGGGGGAATCTGCCGATTCCGCCTTGGAGGTCTCTTCAGCCTGGGGTTCTGCGGGTGCCAGTGCATTCATGGGGTTCAATCCTTTCATGAACCGAGCAGCGAGGCCGCCAGCCTGTCCAGGTCGGCGGCGGCCTCAGCATGCCCACGGTTGGCTTCAGCCACGCGAACCACCTCGCCGATGACGAGCACTGCGGGGTTGCTGCAGCCGGCAGCGGCGGAGGTGATGGTGCCCAGGTCCGCGATGGTGGTCCGCTGCCCGGGGCGGTAGCCGCGTTCAACGACGGCCATGGGCATGTCGGGACGCATCCCGGCCTTGCGGAGCCCGGCAGCGAGCTGGTGCAGGGTACCGATGCCCATCAGCACCACAATGGTGCCGCCGAGGCCGGCGAGGTGTTTGTGTTCCTTCTCCGTCAGCGGCGCGTGGCCGGAGACGACGGTGAACATGTGGCTGACTTCGCGGTGGGTCACCGGGATCCCGGCAGCGGCCGGGACCGAGATGGCGCTGGTGACCCCGGAGATGACGCGAACCTTGACGCCGGCAGCCACACAGGCGGCCACTTCTTCGCCGCCGCGGCCGAACACGTACGGGTCGCCGCCCTTGAGCCGGACCACGTTGTTTCCGGCCAGGGCGCTCTCGACCATCAGTTTTTCGATGTCGGACTGGCCCACTTTGTGGTGTCCCGGCTTCTTCCCAACGTCAACCAGTTCGGCTGAGGTCATGGACGGCAGCTCCTGGTACGGAGCCAACCGGTCGTAGAAAACCACATCCGCGTCGCGGAGGGCCTTCATGGCGGCAACCGTCAGCAGCTCGGTGGTCCCGGGCCCGCCACCCACCAGGGTGACGTGGCCCACGGGGCCGGCCGCCGGCTCGGCTGCCACCGGAATGCCGGTGGCGCGGCACCGCTCAAGCAGGGCCTCCCATCCGGGCTGGCCGTCGGCGACCGCTGCGACCAGGAAAGGACGCTCGGGCAGCGGGCCGTCATGCCCGGCACCCTGGGGGGTACTGAGGCGGGAGACGACGGCGCCGGCGGCTTCGTAGCGGCGGACCGCCTGGCGTGCGGCGTGGTCCGAGCCGGTGACCAGGACTTCGCGGCCGGTGAGATCAATGCTGAGCTGCATGCCTATACCTCGTTCTCGTCGCGGGGCCTCATGGGGATGGAAGCGCCGATCAGGACCTTGCCTTTTTCTTCCGGGGTTGCGGGGCGCATCTGGCCACGCTCGTCCGGGACGAAGGTGATGGAGTCGTCCTTCTGGTCGGGAGCGTTGACGAACGAGCGGAACCGGCGCAGGCGTTCGGGGTCCTTGAGGGTGTCTGCCCATTCATCCACGTACGTGTCCACGTGCTTGGCCATTGCGGCTTCAAGGTCCTCGGCGATGCCCAGGGTGTCCTTCACCACCACATCCTCAACGTGCTTGATGCCGCCGTCGAGCTCTTCCTGCCAGCGCGCGGTGCGCTGCAGGCGGTCGGCGGTGCGGATGTAGTACATGAAGTACCGGTCGATGTACTTGATCAGCGTCTCGTCGTCGAGGTCCTTGGCCAGCAGCTGGGCGTGTGCCGGGGTGGCACCGCCGTTGCCGCCCACGTACAGGTTCCAGCCGTCAGCCGTGGCGATCACACCGACGTCCTTGCCGCGGGCCTCGGCGCACTCGCGGGCGCAGCCGGAGACACCCATCTTGAGCTTGTGCGGGCTGCGGAGGCCGCGGTAGCGGAGCTCGAGCTGGATGGCCATGGCCACCGAGTCCTGGACGCCGAAGCGGCACCAGGTGGAACCGACGCAGGACTTCACCGTGCGCAGGCTCTTGCCATAGGCCTGGCCGGATTCGAAGCCGGCATCCACCAGTTCCTTCCAGATTTCCGGAAGCTGCTCCAGCCGGGCACCGAACATGTCGATCCGCTGGCCGCCGGTGATCTTGGTGTACAGGCCGTACTTCTCGGCCACGGCGGCGATGACGCCGAGCTTCTTCGGGGTGATCTCACCGCCGGCGATGCGCGGGACCACCGAGTAGGTGCCGTCCTTCTGCATGTTGGCGAGGGCGCGGTCGTTGGTGTCCTGCAGGGTGCCGCGGCCGGCGTCCAGCACGTAGGCGCTGTTCTGGCTGGCCAGGATGTTGGCAATGGTCGGCTTGCAGATGTCGCAGCCTGCGCCGGTGCCGTACTTGGCCATGACCTCCTCGAAGGAGGTCAGTTCCAGCACGCGGATGGTCTCAAACAGTTCCTGGCGGGAGAGCTCGATGTGCTCGCACAGTGCCTTGGAAACCTCGACGCCGGACTTGGTCAGTTCGGTTTCAAGCAGCTTCTTGAGCATCGGCACGCAGGAACCGCAGCTGGTTCCGGCGCGGGTGCAGCCCTTGAGCTCGCCGAGCTCCTGGACGGGGGCGTTGCCGTCGCAGGCGCCGCAGCCGTTGACGGTGTCGCGGATGGTTCCGGCCGAGACGTTGTTGCAGGAACACAGGATGGCATCGTCCGGCAGTTCGGTTTCGGGGGCGTCGCCGCCGCCGGCCGCCGTGAGGTAGGCGCCGGGCTCGGCGCTGAGTTCGCGGCCCAGGAGCGGGCGGAGGCTGGTGTAAGGGGTGGCGTCGCCCACGAAGATGCCGCCCAGGAGGGTCTTGGCATCGTCGGTGGTGACAATCTTCTGGTAGACGCCGCGGGCCGGGTCGGCGTAGACGATTTCCAGGGCGTGCTCAGTCTTGGCGAATGCGTCACCGAAGCTGGCAACGTCGACGCCGGACAGCTTGAGCTTGGTGGCGGTGTCGAAGCCGGGGAAGGTGGCCTCGCCGCCGTGGAGGCGGTCAGCGACGATTTCTGCCATGGTATTGGCGGGGGCGACGAGGCCCAGGCACATGCCGCCGAAGTTGGCCACTTCACCGATGGCCCAGATTCCGTCGACCTCAGTGGCGCAGTAGTCGTTGATGACCACGCCGCCGCGCTGGCCCAGCGAGAAAATCTGCTCCTCGCCCTCTGCTGCGCGGAAGAGCTCGTCGCGCGGCCTGACACCGATCGCGACGATCACGAGGTCAGCGTCGATGATGCGGCCGTCAGCCATGAGGACACCGGTGACCTGGCCGTCGTCGTCGGACAGAACTTCTGAAGGGAAGACGCCGCCGTGGACTTCGAAGCCCTTGGCCTTGATCAGGCGGCCCATTGCCTGGCCTGCGCCCTCATCGAGCTGCGTGGCCATCAGCCACTGTGAACCGTCGATGACGATCGGGTTGGCGCCAAGCTGCTCCGTGCCGGCTGCTGATTCGAGGCCCAGGAGGCCACCGCCGATGGTGACGGCGTTGACCTGGCGGCCGAGCTTTTCGGTGAGTTCGGCAATGGCCTTGTTGATGGCCCAGACGTCTTCGAGCGTGCGGTAGACGTGTGTGTGCTCGGCGCCGGGGATCGGCAGGCGGGCGGCATTGGAGCCCGTCGCGACCACGAGGTCGTCGTATTCGAAGATGTTGCCGGCTGCCGTCTCCACGGACTTGGCTTCGGTGTTGATCTTGACGACGCGCTCGCCGGTCTTCAGGGACATGGCCTCGTGGTCCCACATGTCCGCCTCACCCAGGGTGAGGTCGTAGTCCATGTCGGTCAGGGCCTTGCTGAGGGCCACGCGGTCGTAGGGGAGGTGGGCTTCCTCAGTGAGGACCGTGACATGCCAGCCTTCGAGGCCACGGGCATGCATTGCGTCCGCAAAACGGTGGGCCGCCGGGCCGCCGCCGGCGACGACGATGCGGCGCGGAGTCTCTGTGCTTGAAGTCTGTTCGGTCACTGTGGGCCTTTCGCATGGGCCGCAGACGGTGCTCTGCAGCTTG
>DATFAE010000240.1:0-12077 GCA_035254945.1 Arthrobacter sp.
CCCGTCACCCAGCTTCCGGTGACCAGGCGCTCCCGGGTGCCGGGGAAGTTGTTGATGGTCAGTGCGAAGAAATCGCTCCAGCCCTCCCCCATGGCCACGGACTGTTCTTCGTTCAGGCCTTCCGCGTCCAGCATGCCGCCCACCAGCCGGTTGGTCACGCCGTGGACGTACTCGTGGAAAACGACGTCCGAGTCGTTGGCCGTGTGGCGGCCGGTGGAGGTGACCAGGCCCATGTTCATGAGTGCAGCCATGCCGTCGGCGCGGGTGCTCATGTTGGCGGTGCCGAACACGCGGCCGGGGTGCGCCAGGGCATCCACGGGATCTGCGCCTTGGCCTTTTCCGGTGGGGTTGGTGGTCTGGAAGTTCCCCGATTCCTCACTGAATCCCAACATGAGGAAGAAATCGTGCATGTAGTTGCAGAAGTAGAAGATGTTGGTGATGAACTGTTCCGGGCTTTCAGGATCGGGGGCGAAAACGCCGCCGTTGTCCGCCGCGGCGATCTCGTACGGCTTGCGGGTGGTCCCGTTGAGGGCACGCACGTTGTTTCCGACGGTGGCCAGCTTCCCGTTCGCTGCGGCCGTCCATGCCGCAAACGGGGGGAATCCGTCCGGCGCGTCCACAGGGTAGTCACTGGCCGGAAGCGGGAACGGAACCTCGCGGAAGTCAGTATCAGCAGGGTTCCTGCTGATCACCCGGCCGCCCACAGCGTGGCTGGTGGAGTCGTAGAAGTACAGGATCCCGGGTGCTTCGGGGTCCTTGGTGCGCTCATCGGCTTCCACGAAAGCCTTGTATTGGACGATCAGGTCCTCGCGGGAGAGGGTGAAGTACCAGGTGAGCCGGAAGCTGCCGCCCATGTCCAGGTACACGAGCCGGGCGGGAATGTCTTCCGCGAAGGCTCCCCTGCTGAACGTCATGGGCCGGGCCGGAAGGGGCTGGAAGGACAGTCGCCTGTAATCGTCCTCATCGATGTCGAGCTGCGCCAGCTCATCGTCGCCGAAGTTCCCCCTCAGCGTCCTGGCCTTGGCCGCCTCGCGGACAGCCACCAGCAGGGCAACTTCTGCCGGGACCGTGGGTTTGGCGGGCAGACCGGGCGGCACGCTCACAGTGTCCCCCACCAGCCGGTCCACGGCACCGTCGCCGTGCAGCCAGACCTTGGGCGACATGGACCATACCTCGATGCCGTTCGACATCTGCTGCAGGCTCACCACCCGCAGGCCTTCCGAGGTGGTGGTGACGGTGGGGTCCGCCTCGAACTCGGGTGGGACCTCAGCCTCGAATCCGACGGCTTCCGCCACGGACATGGTGTAGGACTTGGCCCTGGCTATGAACTCCGGCTCGGAAGGTTCCGCCGCGCCTTCCACGCCAGGTGCATTGGCCGCCCTCAGTTCCGAACGGTGCCCGGTGAAGCGGTTTATCCTGCCAGGTCCGCCGCCCGGTTGCCCATCGGCCCGGGGCTCAGCCCTGCCAGCGCTTGCCCGCCCAGGGCGCGCTTCGTCACCCTCCGCTACGCGGTCGTGGTCCAGGTTGCGCTGGTCGATGATCTTGCCCATGACGGTGGTCCTCTCCTGGTTGGTCAGAGTCCTGCGAGGGTCAGGGCCAGCCGGTCACCGGCCACGGCCTCGTCGACAACGCCCCGGGAACGCAGCCGCCAGGGCCGCGGCCGGAAGATCAGTGAACCGTCCGGAGCCGCGGTCACGTCGGCGAGCGTCGCGCCGGTGTCGAAGAAGACGGTTGCCATCCCGGTGCCTCCAATGCCATGTGCCGAGGGTAGCTACGCCCGGGCCACGTAGACGCCTGCTTCGCCGAAACCGACAACGTCCGCCTTGCCTCCGCCGGTGATGTCAACGACGAAACGGGGATGCCGTTCGATCCGCCAGCCGCCTGCGGTGTTCGCATACCCGAAGTGCGTGTCGACCAGGCCGGGGGCCTCGAAGGCGCCGCCGCCCAGGTTCCGGGACACATAGACTCCGGCATCGCCGAAGCCCACGATGTCAGGCAGGCCGTCGCCGGTGGTGTCGGCCAGGATGCGCGGGTGCCGCTCGACGCGCCAGCCCCCGGCCACATATCCGAAGTTGCCGACAGCCAGCGTCACAGGACCGTAGCTGCCGTCCGCCTGGGCCAGGGACACATAGACTCCAGCATCCCCGAAGCCCAGGATGTCCGCGCGGCCGTCGCCCGTCAGGTCCACCAGGATCCGCGGGTGTTGCTCGACGCGCCAGCCGCCGGCAACGTACCCGAAGTTGTCCACCACGCGGCGCAGGGCGTCGTAGCTGCCGTCCGCCTGGGCACGGGACACGTATACACCGGCGTCGCCGAAGCCCACAATGTCCGCCCGCCCGTCCCCGGTCGTGTCCGCCAGGAACCGCGGGTGTTTTTCGACGCGCCAGCCGCCGGCGTCGTACCCGAAGTTGTTGACCACCAGCCGCAGGGCGTCGTAGCTGCCGTCCGCCTGCGCACGGGATACATAGACCCCGGCATTCCCGCACCCGACGAGGTCGGCCCGGCCGTCGCCGGTGGTATCGGCCAGGAACCGCGGATGGTTCTCGACGCGCCAGCCGCCGGCAACGTACCCGAAATTGTCCACGACCCTCCGCAGGGCATCAAAGGTGCCGTCCGCCTGGGCCCGGGACACGTATACGCCGGCGTCGCCGAAGCCCACGATGTCCGCCCGCCCGTCCCCGGTCGTGTCCGCCAGGAACCGCGGGTGCCGCTCCACGCGCCAGCCGCCGGCCACGTACCCGAAGTCGTTCACGGCGAGATGGGGCGCTTCGAAGCGCCCGTCCGCCTGGGCCCGGGACACATAGACGCCGGCGTCGCCGAAGCCCACGATGTCCGCCCGGCCGTCCGCCGTCGTGTCCGCCAGCAGGCGCGGGTGGCGGCCCACCTGCCAGCTGCCCGCGGAGGCCCCGTAATTGCGGACCAGGAGCTGCGGGGACCAGCCCAGATGGGCCGGGGTGTAGCCGCACAGGGTGAAGGTATTTCCCTTCATGAGGCAGGGGACGCCGCCGCCGGCAGCGCAGTTCTCGCAGTTGCCGTTGCCGGTCCCGTACCGGCCCCAGGTACCGCCGCAGTTGCAGCCGCTGACTGCGTACTCGTCGGGGCAGCCGAAGATGTGTCCGGTTTCGTGGGCGAAGACCCTGTCGATGTTGTCCGGGCCCCAGCCGTCGTTGTTGTAGTCCATCACGATCCGCGGCCCGCCGATCGAGGCGTAGGCGAAGTGCCCAAGGGGATATTTGGTGAAGAAGCCACAGTAGGTCCACCGGGTGCCAAAACGCGTCCGGAGGTCCTCCACGTAGGCGGTGACGCCGCTCCAGTCGGCGCTGTAACCGATGGCGCCCATGGCCGGATTCCGCCACAGCCCCTCCAGGTCCGCGGCAGCCGGGTCCGCGGGGGTGGCCAGTGTGACGTTCTGGATGTCATAGGCAAAGCTGATGCCCGCGATCGGGTTGGTCGTGGCATAGTAGCCCAGCCCGTTCTGGACCTCCGCCACCACCTTCAGGACCTCCGCGTCCGAAAACCGCAGCGCCGCCGTCGGGCCCTGGACTATCACAATCCCCACCGCAACGGTGCCTTCCAGGTAGCTGCTGGTGGGTGCGGCGGCGAAGGCCAGGCTGTCCGCGCCGGTCTGGGCCCCACCCACAGGCACGACGTCGGTGCAGCCGGTCATGTCCCACGGCTCGCCCTGCCGTGGACGGTTCTCCTTCGCGGTCCGGAACTCCTGCGAGTCACGCAGGCGGAGCGCTCCCAGGCCCAGCCGCTCCGTTTCGGTGAGGTCCTCAGGCGGTGCGCCAGGCGCCAGCCCGTTCCGGAGCGGGCCGCCGCCTTCCGGTACAACAGCGATCCGGATCCGCCCGTACTGGTGGATCGGCGGGTTCGGTTCCGCACCGCTCCGCAGCCCCGGAAAATCGTCCAGGACGGCCTGCTCCCTGACATTCAAATCTCCAGACATTGCCCTCTCCTCACCCAGGCGTACAGCAAGGACTATGCACCCGGGGGCGTTACTGGAGTGTTACGGCCGGTGCGGAGGCTCGTCCGGCCAGTCAGGGACCTCATGTCCGGGGGCATCCCAGGGCAGGCCTTCCCCCGGACGGATCTTGGCTTCGCGGCGGGACAGCCAGGCGCCGATGAACAGCCGTTCGGTTGGTGTGAGTTCCGCAGCCACATCGGCCGGCACGTCGCCGGAGTACCAGCGGCTCCCCGGGACGTCCCGGGGTAACGGGACGCCTGCCTTGACAAGGACGATGGCAATGCGCGGCGGCAGCCATTGAAGGACGACGGCGTGCTGGCGCAACCCCTCGAGCCACCCGCCGGCGATATCGCCTTCTTCCAGCACCACCAGTGCCTCCACGAACTCCTCGGCCATCTGTTCCTCCGGACTGCGCGTTGGGGGCGGCGCTAGATCCGGGCTCCGTGCGGTTTCCCCCCAACACCGTCCAGGACCCCGCGCGCCTGCCGGTCCACCAGGCCAGTCAGCAGTTGCTGGGAAGCCCCGAACAGGATAGCCCACGCCAGGATTTGGGGCGCCGAATCCAGTGCGCTGAGGCCCGGCACGAAACCGCCGCCCATCAGCACCAGGCCCAGTACAGCAGTCAACGCGCCGGTGGGCAGTTTGAGGACTGTGAGGGCAATCGGAAGGCTGAACGGGACCGGAGTTGCCTCCATGCGGTGCAGGGACGTCGCCCCGGATACAGCCGCTGCTACCAGGCCGACGAACTGGATCAGGAAGATGTCCCCCGGCATGGCGGTCCGGAGGATCACCAGGTCCTTGTCGTCGCCGGCGTCGGGGTTGTACGGCGATTCCGCGGCCGGGCAAACGATTTTGTCGTCGGGGTTGAAGCACAATGGGATCGACTCCGGTGCGCCCAGGCCCCAGATCCCTAATGCCACGGCGACGGAAAACAGCACAACAGTGGCCACCACCACCGCGTTCCGGAAGTTCCTGACCTTGATGTACTGCTGCCGGGAATGCGACCGCGCCGCCGTCAGTGCTATGCCCAGGCTTTCCCGGGTATCTATGCTGACCGGCGGCTCCAGGCTCTGCTTGGACAGCGCTTCAATCCGGCGCCTGCGCGGATCCTCGGCCTCAAGATACCTCCGGACGTCAGAGTGGATGCCGGGGAAATGTCCCTGGATGTAGTCATCCGGAGCCCGCAACAGCAGCAGGGATTCCGCCGCGTCGAGGTTGCTGACGGCACATTCGATGGCTGACCCGCCAAAATCGGTGAAACCGCGGTGGTTCCCGCCCCCGGCGGAAGTCTCGGCGATGTCCAGGTGCCGGCTGATGCCCTCGTCGAGGACGGCAAGGAATTCGTCGCTGCTGCGGGACTGCATCCACACGGACAACGCCCTGAGCCGGGTTGCCCGCGTCAGGACCTGCTCGGCCCAGATTCTGTTCTTATGGTGTGATCGGCCGGGACCGGCCGTCCCGTTCTCGGTTGGATCGCTCATTCCGGTGCCTTCCGCCGCGTGTCCGACCGGACATCCGGCCGGACCCCCCGAGGCCCCAGTATGGGCAGGCGGCGTTACACCGGCGTTACGGAGCCGTGGCCCGCAGCTCACGGGGCCGGACTGACCACCATCGCCGAACCGCCTCCGCGCCTGACAGGTTCCGCCGCGGCCCTCATTTGTCCATCGGGACCGAACTCGATAGCTGTCGCAGCGCCGATCTCTGCTGTAGAGGCAAAAGTGTGGCCATACGCGAGCAAGGCTGGTCCGTACGTTGAAATAAAGGCCGGTTCGGCCTGCGGAGTCTTGGAGTTGCGCTGGGAAGCGCGTGGAGCCGCCAGGGCATCGGCTACAGGCATCCCGAAGTCAATCCGGTTGATAATCGTCTGCAGGACGGTGGTAATGATCGAGGCGCCGCCAGGTGAGCCAAGGGCCAGGAACGGCTCGCCTTCCTTCAGGACGATGGTGGGCGACATCGAAGAACGCGGGCGCTTCCCGGGCTCGATCCGGTTCGGATCCTCCGGGTTCGTGGAGTCGTAGGAGAAGTCGGTCAGCTCGTTGTTGAGCAGGAAGCCCCGGCCGGGTACTACGATCCCGGAACCACCGGTCTGCTCGATGGTGAGGGTGTACTCCACCACGTTGCCCCACTTGTCAGCGACGGTGAGGTTGGTGGTCGAGATGTTCTCGGTGTCGATCTCGTTGGCCGCCGCAGCCGCCGGATCCAGGCACACGCCGTTGTACAAGGCCACGTCACCGGCCGGGACGGGCTTCGCTGCCGCCCGCAGCGGGTCGATTTCGCAGGACCGTTCTTTGCCGAACAAGTCGGCCAGGAGCGCCTCCGTGGGCACGTCCGCGAACGCCGGGTCACCGACGTACTTCCCGCGGTCCGCGAAGGCGAGTGCACTTGCCTCCATGTAGTGGTGCAGCGCCTGCGGCCTGGTCATTTCAGACAGGTTGAACGGCTCCAGGATGTTCAGTGCCTCGCCCACCGTAGTGCCGCCGCTGCTGGACGGTGCCATGCCGTAGACGTCGAAGCCGCGGTAGTTGACGTGCGTGGGATCCTGGTCGATTGCCTTGTAGGCGGCAAGATCGTCCGTGGTCAGGTAGCCGGCCGGAGCCGGCAGCGTCGCCTCATGGGTCGTCGGCGGATTTTGGACGGTGTCGGCGATCTCCGCCGCGAGGGGGCCGCCGTAGAAGGCATCTGTCCCCTCCTTCGCGAGGAGCCGGTAGGTCTTTGCGAGGTCCTGGTTGTGGAAGATACTTCCGACGGCGGGGGCATCCCCGCCGGGCAGGAACAGGTCACGGGTCGGGGTGAACGCCGAGAAGCGGACCTTGTTGTCGAGTGTTTGCTGACGGAACGTTGCGTCAACTACAAAACCGCGGTTTGCGACCTTGATCGCAGGCTCCAGGGCCTCGCCGAGGTCCACCGTGCCCCAACGCTCCAGCGCCCGCTCCCAGGTGGCCGCCGTGCCCGGGACGCCCACTGAGACGCCGCTCGAGACGAGTTCGGCGAACGTGTAGAAGGTTCCGGTGTCCGGGTTCACGAACGCATCGGTCGGCATCGTTGCGGGCGCGGTCTCGCGGCCGTCGATGGTTTCAACCTCACCGGTCTTCGCGTCGTAGAACACGAAGTAGCCTCCGCCGCCGATGCCGGCGCTGTACGGCTCGGTGACGCCGAGGGTAGCGGCCGCGGCGACGGCGGCATCAGCCGCGTTGCCGCCCTCCCGGAGGACCTCGATCGCGGCAGCCGACGCTTCCGGATCAACCGTGCTCACCGCCCCGCCGTACCCGGTCGCCGTCGGGGTCTTAAGCGTTTCCCGCGGATCCGCGAGCGCGGGGCTGGTCACCACCCCGCCCAAAACGCTTAAAGCGAGGACCGAAGTAATGGCAGCCATTCGACGTCGTAAGGTTGGCATGGTCGCTCCCGGGTGAGGGTGGTGCGGGCTGAAGTGGGCGCCAGCCTACTCCGCGGCATCATGACTTTCAACGCTGGCGCGGAAAGCCCCGGCTATGCATGCGACCCAGCCCTCGGGCCTGTTCAGGTAACAGGGGCGGCGTTGCCGGGTACCGGATCGTGCCGCAGGTAACGGCGGCGGAAGCGTCCCGTTCCGGCGGTCAGGGCCCGCAGTTCCACGGCATACTTCAGGAGTTCCTGGTCCGGGACCTCGGCGCTGATTTCGGTCTGATCCGCACCCGATGATGTGGTCCCTGTCAGCCGGCCGCGCCGCGCCGAAAGATCACTCATCACGGACCCCACGTGTTCATCGGACACGCTGATGACGACGGACGAAACAGGTTCCAGCAGCTGGATTCGCCCGGCTGCCGCGGCCTCCCGCAGGGCCAAGGCGCCGGCCGCCTGGAACGCCGCGTCCGACGAGTCCACGCTGTGCGCCTTTCCGCCCACCAGGGTTACGCGCAGGTCCACAACCGGGAACCCGGCGGAGACGCCTTTCTGCATCTGCGCCCGCACTCCCTTTTCGACGGACGAGATGAACGTTCCGGGGATCACCCCGCCCACCGTCCTGTCCACGAATTCGAAGCCGCCGCCCCGGCTCAAGGGTTCCACCTCAATGTCGCAGATCGCGTACTGCCCGTGGCCGCCGGACTGTTTGACGTGCCGGCCGTGGCCGGCGGACGGGGCGGCGAACGTTTCCCGCAGTGGCGTCACCACGCTGACGGTGTGCAGCTTCACGCCCTGGTCGCGCAAACGGTCCAGCACCACCTCGGCATGGGCTTCCCCCATGCACCACAGGATCTGCTGGTGCGTCTCGGCGTTTCGCTCCACCCTCAGGGTGGGGTCACCGGCGGCCACTTTGGCCAGGCTGCGGGCCAGGACATCCTCGTCGCTGTGGGAGTCCGCCTCGATGGCCACGGGCATCAGGGGCTCGGGTATCTCCCAGGTGGCCAGGAGCAGGGGTTGGTCACGGCCGGAAATCGTATCCCCGGTCTCGGCGCTTCCGAGCTTGGCGACGGCGCAGATGTCCCCCGCGACGCACATGGACACAGGGCGAAGGTTGGCCCCCAGCGGGGAATAGAGGTGGGTGACCCGTTCGTCGGTGTCGTGGTCCTGGTGTCCGCGGTCTGCCAGTCCGTGGCCGGCCACGTGCACAGGCGTGTCTGCGCGCAGTTCCCCTGAGAACACCCTGACAAGGCAGACGCGCCCCAGGAAGGGATCGATGCTGGTACGGACAACTTCCGCTGCGAGGGGCCCGGCCGGGTCACAGGCCAGGGCACCTCGAGGGGCTCCGGCCAGGTCCGTGACGTCGGGCAGGGAACGCTCAAGTGGCGACGGGAATGCCTGGGTCAGGACTTCCAGCAGTTCGGCCGCGCCCACCCCGGTTACCGCCGACGTGGCCAGGACCGGGAAAAAGGATCCACGGGCGACGGCGGTCTCCAGGTCCTCAATGAGGACATCGGTACCGATGTCCTCACCGCCGAGGTAGCGGTCCATCAGCGTCTCGTCTTCGCTTTCGGCGATGATCCCCTCGATCAGTTCGGCCCGGGCCGGCCCGGATTCCGCAAGTTCGTTGCCGGCGGCTGCGCGGGGGGCTGGGCGAACCTCCCCCATGGTGTATTCGGACACCGTCCCCGACAACAGTCCGAGCAGGCCGGTGACTTCCCCGCCGGTCCTGACCGGGACGTAGAGCGGCAGCACTGAATCCCCGAACGCCGTGCGGCAGGCGGCCAGGACGCCGTCGTAATCCGCCCGGGGGTGGTCCAGGCGGGTGATGGCCACGGCGCGGGGCATTCCCAGATGTTCGCACTCACTCCAGAGCGCAGTGGTGGTCGCGTCAATGCCGTCCACAGCCGACACCACAAACAGCACCGCGTCCGCGGCCCGCAGCCCGGCACGGAGTTCGCCGATGAAGTCCGGATACCCCGGAGTGTCCAGGAGGTTGACCTTGGTGTCGCCGAGCACCAGCGGAACCACTGACAACGTGACCGAGCGCTGCTGATGGACGGCGGAGGGATCGGAGTCGCTGACGGTCGTCCCGTCCGCGATGGAGCCCTTGCGGGTGATGGTGCCATTCGCGGCGAGCAGCGCCTCGATGAGCAGGGTTTTGCCGGCGCCCGAATGGCCGACCAGCGCCACATTCCGGACCTGCGCGGGGCCCTGGGCAGAGATGCCGCCGGAGGCATCGGACCGCCGTGCCTCCGGGCCGCCCCGTGCCGGCGTCCTCGCTGCGTCCTTGGTGCTTTTCACCGACATTGGAACCTCCTGGCGTCTTTGCCATGCCACCCCGGGCCGAACGTGTTACTTGATTCGACACCCTGGCGGGCGGAACGGCAAGAGCGCCGCACGGATTCATGGACGGGAGGATAATTGCAGCCAGGCTGAACAGTAAGAGCCGGTGAGGGGGCCCCGATGCAGGCGCATCCGCGCATCACCGTGGAGGTACCCGTGCTGGGTGTGGGAGCCAGGCCGGCGGACTTCGAGGACCTGGGGCAGCACGTCTCCGCCCTGCGCCGCCCGCAGGGACTGCACCTGACACTGTTGCACGTCGGCATCCTGGAGGACCTCGCGCACGATGTCACCGAGTGGACCAAAGGCATCACCAGCGCCGATGCGGCGACCCGCGGGACTGTCCGCTGGTTGCGGGCGCTGCCGGTTTTGGATGGCTTCTCCGGTACGTCGGACCGGCTTCTTGTGTTCGGCGGCGGGGGCATCGCAGGCCTGGAAGTGCATGTACCGCAGGACGTGCATGATTACCAGGTTTCGCTGGTGGAGGGGTTGCGGGGACTGCTGGACGGGCTGCTCGTGGACAACGTGGACGATTTCATCCTCAGTTCTCCAGCGCTTGGATTCAGGTATCCGCACTGGGTACCTCACGTGGCTGTGGGCCGGCCCAGGTCACGGTCCCGCGAGCCCGTGGAGATTCCGCACGTTACCGTAAACTTCGGCCCCTCGCGGATCAGGAACGGACGGTACCTGCCGGCGGTTGACTGAGCCACCGGTCTATGGTGCGGGAAATATCAGTTGTCAGCGAGGGCTGGGCGGTGGAGGACCAGCTTGGTGGTGTGTTCGGCATACGCGCTCGGGGCGTCGTCGAAATCCGCGAGGTGGCTGGTGACCTTCTCCGCCGGGAAGCTGTTGCTGTGGACCCAGTCCAGGAGTTCGGGAAGGACTGCGCGGGGGTGGGAAACGCCCAGATGCAGTGTGATGTCGTTGGCGTACATGTGCATGAGGGGGATGCCGGTGTTCGTGCCCACGTAGTAGCCGATAGCCGTACAGATCCCGCCGATGGCAGTGGCGCGGATGGCGTCACGGATCCCTGAACCGGTGCTGGAGGCCTCGACGACGATGTCGTACCCGGACCCGGGGATGGCAGACTTCCCGGACCGCTGATGGGCGCCGGCTCCCAGGGATTCGGCTACCTCGAGGCGCCTTGGGCTGGTGTCCACGTAATCGACCCTCGAGGCGCCGTGTGCGACGGCCAGCCCGGCCGCGTACAGGCCGATGGACTTCCCGCCGCCGCCGAGGACCAGGACCGTCGCGCCGGGCCGGGTCCGGAGCTGCGGCACTACGGTACGCCAGCCGTCTGAGAGATTGTCGCTGGCGGCTGCTACCCGCAGCGGGTCAAGCCCGTCGGGAAGCGGGACCAGCATGTGCTCGGCAAACGGGACCCGGACCAGGTCCGCGACCATCCCGCCGTAGGGCCCGCATGCCGGTCCGAACCCATAGGCGGCAATGGCGCGTCCGTCGCGGGCAATGGTGCACTTGGATGTCAGGCCCCGCCGGCACATCCCGCAACGGCCACACGAGACGGACCAGGGCACCACTACTTTGTCGCCAACGTTGAGGTTCTTGACGTACGGCCCGGTTTCCACCACCTCTGCGATCGCCTCGTGCCCGATCGCGAACGGTCCTCGGAACGGCACAGGCCCACAGATGCCTCCGACGGCGGGGTCGATCAGCCCGGTCTTCAAACCTGCCTGCATGGCCCGCGAAACACGGTGGTGGATCGGCAGGGCGTCACCGTCGCAGCGGCCCACAACGATCGGACGAACGATCGCATCATCACCTGTGATCAACTTCGGGTCGATCCGTTCGATCCACTCCAGCTTGCCGGTGCTGATGAAATTCAGTTCGCGCACGGGGTGGTCCGTTCTTTGGGGAGCCTTTGTGATGCTGAGGACTCGGGCAGCGGCGTCAGCCGGGGACGCCCACCACGATACGGGTCGGGACGGCGCCGGAGAAGACCCGCCGGAAGCTGGGCATAAAGGCTTGCCTCCACGGAAGATGTCTTTATGGATGGGGGCCGGTTGGTTATCCACATAGGGCATTTGCTTTGCGGTTTTTGGCGGTGCCTCGCTGGATGATGGGGGTATGGGAAGCGGAGCAGGGGTGGATTCGGTGGAGGCCATGATGGCTTCGATGGCTGCGCTTGCGGTGTTGGAGGCTCGCAGCGAGGGCCGCTCTGAGTCCACCAGCCCGAACCCGCTGCGTGACCAGGCGGATGCGTGCCTGGAGGGTCTTGAAGTGACGGCCCGGCTGGAGGCCATGCTGGCCGCCAGGAAAGTGCGCTTCACCGCCGGGTTTGCCGACATAACCCGGGCGATGGCTGCCCCGGACGCGGAGCCACAGGAGCGCACGGCGCAGGAGATGGCCATTGTCTCCGAGGTCGCCTGTG
>DATFAE010000241.1:0-27595 GCA_035254945.1 Arthrobacter sp.
CCGGTGGCGATGCTGGTCAGGAGGTGGAAATCGCCAGGGTTGCCGCCGGCATCGTGGACAAAGGAGTTCTCCATGGGACCGACGGCGGCCAGCAGGTACAGCAGTGCCAACGGCGCCGTGGCCACCGCCATGGTGACCAACGCGAACCGGCGCGTGTGCAGCACGGCCACCGCATACAGCGAGAACCACAGTCCGGCGGAAACGTTGGAACCCCACGGGTGGAGGAGCGTGACAGCCACCTCAACCACCGCGATGAACGCCACGAGGGCCACAGGATAGAAGCGCCGGAAGAACAGGGCTGCTGCCACGGCGAAAAGGAGCACCGCCGCGAGCCATGCCCCCGACATGACGGCGTCCACCACGGTGGGAGCCACCAGCAGCCCGTAGCTGAGGACCACGACGCCGTCCATCACCCACGGATGCTGGTACAGATACCGCCGCAGCAGTCCCCGCCGCTTTGCCGTGATCTCGGCAAAGGACGCGTCGGCCTGGCTGGCCGGCGCGTCCCTAAAGGTTGCCGTTTCGTTCATGGTCTGAGCCTAGCCCCAGCCTAGACGTCGCGTTTCTTCAGGACGACGGCGGCGAGCACTACCGGGATGACCACCCAGGCGCCGAGGACAAGTGCTGCCTGCCACGCCTCAAGGGTGTCCGGCATGTGCTGCACCGCAGTCATGGGGTCGACAGTATTCCCGGGAAGGTACTTACGGGTCTGGACGAAGAAGTCGCCCGGGATCAACTGGAAAGCGATGGGGGCCACGAAGAACAGGCCGACCAGGCTCATGATGCCGCCTGCTGAGTTCCTGAGCAGGGATCCGAGCGCCATGCCAATGGCGGCGACGGCGGCGACGTAGACGCTGTTGACGAGCAGCATCTTCACCGATTGGGAGCTCGCCAGGTCCAGCTTGAGGTCGTAGTTCTCCAGGATGGGCAATGAAACCAGCCCTGCGAGGTACACGGAGACGGCCGTGACAACGAACGCGGTCACCGTCACCACCAGCAGTTTGGCGACGAAAGCGGGCGTCCTCTTCGGCACGGCCGCGAAGGTGGAGCGTGCCATTCCCGTGGAGAACTCGGAGCTCATCAGCAGCACGGCGAGGGAGCCCAGGATGAGTTGGGCGAAGCCGATGCCGGAAGTGGGGACGGTGACGGCGAGGTCCCCGCCCTGGGCGGCAATAGCGGCGGCAGCCTCGGGGTCGCGCAGTGCCTGCTCGGCGAACTGGCCGGTTCCCCATGCTGACAGGGCACCAAAGCCAACCACCACCAGAACGGTGGAGGCGAGCAGGATCAGCGTGGACAGCAGGGTGCGGAATTTGATGAATTCGGAGTTCAGGACCCGGGGGAAGGAGGGGCCAGGGCCGGTGCTGATGCCATCGCCGGACAGCTCGCTGGAAGACACGGGACCGGCGTGGGCGCCCCGGCGGGAGGGGTTGGGTTCGAGGGTGGTTGAGCTCATGGCTTAGTTGCCTCCGGACTGGACGGGAGCGGTGGCACCCGTGGTGATCAGTGAGTGGTATTCGACCTCATCCTTGGTCAGCTCCATGTAGGCCTCCTCCAGGCTGGCCTGGAGCGGGGTGAGTTCGTAGATCATGACCCGGCTGTCGAGGGCGGCTCGGGCGATCTGCCGGGGGTCCAAACCCGTGACTTCCAGCAGTTCGTTGTCCTGCACCTCCACGGAGACGCCGTCGCCGGCCAGCAGGTGCATCAGCTGGTCGGGCTGGTCGGTGCGCACCCGCGTGCGGATCCGGCCCTTGCCCTGGATGATGTCCTGGATGGGGGCATCGGCGATGATCCGGCCACGGCCGATCACAATCAGGTGGTCCGCCGTCACGGCCATTTCACTCATCAGATGGCTGGAGAGGAAGACCGTGCGTCCCTCGGACGCCAGATACTTGACGAGGTTCCGGACCCAGACCACGCCTTCCGGGTCCAGTCCGTTGACGGGTTCGTCAAGGATGACGGTCTGCGGATCTCCCAGCAGTGCCGCGGCAATGCCGAGCCGCTGGCCCATGCCCAGGGAGAAGCCGCCCACCTTCTTTTTGGCCACCTCGGCCAGGCCCGTCATCTCGATGACTTCGTGCACGCGCTTTTTGGGGATGCTGTGTGTCGCCGCCATCGCCCGGAGGTGGTTATAGGCCGTGCGGCTCGTGTGGACAGCCTTGGCATCCAGCAGCGCACCGACGTCGCGCAGGGGAGCGGCGTGCCGGGCGAACGGTGTGCCGTTGACGGTCACCGTGCCCGACGTCGGCCGGTCCAGGCCCATGATCATGCGCATGGTGGTGGATTTGCCGGCACCGTTGGGGCCCAGGAAGCCGGTCACGCGGCCTGCTTCGACGGTAAAGTTGACGCCTGAAACTGCGGTCTTTTCGCCGTACACCTTGGTCAGGCCTTTTGCCTCGATCATGGATTGTTCCTTCGAACAGCAGCCAGTGGCTGCGGGATGTTTGGAGAGTGGTGTACCCACCACGCTACAGACGCAGGCCATGGATTTCGCCGGTCTCAGGGATGATTCAGGGTTGAATCAGGGTAGTCCCGACGGATGACCGTGGGCGCCGCCGGGGGCGCCGGTAGCCACCGGAGGGGCGCCCCGGCGCCGCCCGCGGATGCCTCAGGACTGCGGCGAATAATAGGCCAGGCCATGCTTCGCCACGCGGAACTCCGCGGTGCGCACGCCCGCCAGCGCTTCGCCGTCGACGGCCAGAACCATCGGAGAACCGTCCGATTCCACGCGGATGCTGGTGGCCTCGGTCAGGTGCGTGATCCGGGAGGTGGCCACGGTTCCGGTCAGGACGGACCAGAGCAGGCGGAGCCGTGCGAAGGATTCATCGGCCGTGATCATGCGGACATCCAGGACGCCATCGTCCAGCACAGGCCTCACCAGGGGTGCGTGGTCCCGGGGGTAGTAGCGGCCGCGGCCGACGTACGCGATCCAGAGTTTGTGCCGCACACCGTCCACCAGCAGGGTGGTGGGTGTTCCTGTCGCAAAGGTCCGGAACATGGCCACCACTCCGGCGAGGGGCTTCCCCAGCGCGGGCTGCAGCATCTCCCGGCGCCGGACCAGATTGGGATACAGGCCGATGCTCGCGGTGTTCAGCATGATCAGCTCTGCCGTTTCGGGATTTCCCGCCAATCCACGTTCCACAGTCACCAGGCCCACGTCGGCCAAGGCAGCCTCCCCGCGGTTTGCGGCGGTGACAGCCTCCTTCAGCGTGCCCGTCCCCGCGTCGCGGGCGAAGTGGTTGAGGGTGCCGCCCGGCAGAACCAGCAGCGGCAGGGAATGTTCGACGGCGGCAGCCGCCGCGGTGCCCACCGTCCCGTCCCCGCCCCAGACTCCCAAGGCAACCGTTCCGGGGAAGGTGGCCGTCGCCTGGATCTCCGCTGGAAGGTCCTCGCCCGGATCAACCGTATTAATATGCGCTTTAGGGAATACTTCCTGAAGGGCGTCGGCGGTCTCTTCGGTGAAAGATCCGCCGAGGGTGTTCACCACGATGCTCAGCCCGGCGCCGCCGGGCAGTTCCGGGGCCGGGGCCGGAGTGCGGCTGACGGCGGGAAACGGCGGGCGGACGGGCCACCACTTGCGGGTCACCATGGCGGCGCCGGCGCCGATGGCCGAGCCGAACAACACGTCAGAGGGCCAATGCGCTCCGGTGTGCACCCGTGAATATGCGACCGCAGCGGCCACGGGCGCCAAGGCTGCCCCGACGGCCGGTTTCACCAGTCCCGCACCCACCGCGAAGGCTATGGCCGAGGCCGAATGCCCTGAGGGCATGGATGAACTGGTGGGTTGGGGGTGGACGAACCGGAAGACCGGAAGGTGCTCAGGCAACGGCCTCGCGCGGGGCAGGAGTGTCTTGAAGCCCACATTGGTCACGGCCGAGGCCACGGCCTGGGCAATCAGCCCGTGGACGGCAGCACGGCGCGGTTTTCCCGGGAAGGCGGCCATCACGGCCGCGGCGCCCATCCACAGCTTTCCGTGGTTCGCGGACGCCGACAGGCGCCGAAAGAAGACGTCATGGTTTCCCCCGGGGAACCGCGAGACTCCCCGGACCAGATGCCGGTCGAACCGGCTGATCCAGCCGGAACCCCTGCGCCATTTCCTCTGCATGCCCCCACCCTACCGCCGGGAGCATTTCCACAGGGAAAGGCGTGCCTGCGCCTATTTGGTGGCCAGCGGCTTCGCAGCGCCTGCCAGCAGGAGGGCGAGCAGGATTGGAGCCAGGATTGCCAGCAGTGCCAGGTGGATGCCTGTCAGGTCGCCCAGGTATCCCAGCAACGGAGGACCTGCAAGGAAGGAGATATATCCCAGTGTGGATACAACCGAGACGCGGGCCGCGGCCTGCTTCGGGTCATCGGCCGCAGCGGACATTCCCATCGGGAACGCCAGGGCAGCCCCGACGCCCCAGAGTGCGGCACCGACCGCGGCAAGCCAGACGTTGCCGGCCAGGACAAAGAGCAGCAGGCCCGCGGCAGCCGCAGCCATGCTGGCACGGAGGACCACCACCCGGCCGTACGCGTCAATGACCCTGCCCCCGACGAATCGCATGGCCGTCATGGCAAGGACGAACAGGGCAAACATGAGTGCGCCGGTGGACTCCGCGGTGCCCAGCCCGTCCACGGAGGCCTTGGCGATCCAGTCGTTTCCGGCCCCCTCGGTCAGGGTTGCCCCCAGCACCACAACGCCGATCAGCAAGGTGCGTCCATCCCGCCATGCGGAGGGCCCCTTGACCGCTTTGGGCTCGCCCTCCGCCGGTTCGGCGGCTGCGATGTGCGGCAGGAAGTAGCGCGGCGTCACCAGTGCCACCACGGCCACCACCCCGGCGATGACCAACAGGTGGACCGGCAGTCCGACGCCGAGGGTGGACAGGCCGGCGCCGATCAGGGCGCCCACGAAGGCCCCGCCGCTGAACGCAGCGTGGAACTGGGGCATGATCGTGCGCCGCATCTTGTGCTCAACATCGGCGCCTTCGATGTTCTGGGACACGTCCCAGAGTCCGATGCCGATCCCGAAGAAGAACAGGCACACGGCCGTGCCGGGCACGGATTCGGCCGAGAGGCTCCACGCGATTCCCGCGCCGGCAAGCGTCACCAGCAGGCCTGCCGCGCGCACGGTGTTGGCGGTCCCCAGCCTGCCGACCACGAGTCCCGCCGTCGGAAGTGCCAGCAGTGAACCGACGGCGGTGCACAGCAGGAGGGTTCCCATCTGGCCGGATGTCAGGTGCAGGGTGTCGGTGACTGCAGGGATGCGGGCCGCCCAGCTGGCGAAAACCAGTCCGTTGATGCCGAAGACGATGAATGTGGCGGCGGCCGCCGCCTTCAGGGGTGGGCTGGCCGTGGTCCGGGTATTGGTGCTCATGCTTTCACTACTTCCACCGAGAGCTTGTTGAGGTGTGCGAGTTCTTCCGCACTGAGGTCTTTGTCTGTCACGATCACGTTCACTGCTTCGAGGGGCGCCACCAGGGCCACCGCGTTGGCATTCCACTTGGAACCGGCGCAGGCAACGATCACGCGTGCGGCTGATTCGAGGCCTGCCCTTTTGACCGCGGCGTCCTCAAGGTCGTGCGCCAGGAGTCCGTCCTTGAGGTTCAGCGCACAGGGTGTGACCACGGCCGTGTCGAAGCGCAGGGACCGGATGTTGGCTTCGGCGAGGGGGCCGCGGAAGCACAGCTCACCGGGAACCAGGCTGCCGCCGGGAAGGAGCAGTGCGGGCCGGTGGCCGGCGTTCGGGTCGTCCCCGGTCACCGTTGTCAGGGAGCGCACGGACATGGGCATCAGCGTCAGTTCACGGCCGCGCAGCGTCCTGGCGATTTCGGTGGCTGTGGTTCCGCTGTCCAGCCACACGTGTTCCCGTTCCCGGAGCAGGCCGGCCACTGCGGCCGCGATGCGAACCTTGACGGCCTGGTCCTCGAGTTCGCGCTGGCCATAACCGGGATTTTCACCGCGGACAATGAGGCTTCTGGCGCCGCCGTGGACGCGCCGGAGGACGCCGTGGGACGCGAGCACCTCAAGGTCGCGGCGGATGGTCGCCCCGGAGGCGTCGCACGCCTCGGTGAGCTCCTCCACGGAAACCTCGGCCCGGTGGCGCAACAGCTCGCCAATCAGGCGATGGCGTTCTTCGGTCTTCATGATCAAATGCTAACAAATTATGATCATTTAATCATCCACGTTGATCATCTACAGGACCCCCACCACCCCACAGATGGCAACGCTCTCTCACTTCCTGCGGAAAAAACGCGAACGCTCTCTCACTGGTGAGAGAGCGTTCGCCAAAAACGTGCAGGAAGTGAGAGTGCGTCGGGTTCAGCGGACGCGTTCCACCCGCTTCTCGTCCCACACGGGTTCGCCGGATTCGTAGACCCTGCCGTCAGAGCCGAACACCAGGAAGCGGTCGAATGTCCGGGCAAACCAGCGGTCGTGGGTCACGGCGAGGACCGTTCCTTCGAAGTGGTCGATGGCCCGTTCCAGTGCCTCGGCCGAGTGCAGGTCCAGGTTGTCGGTGGGCTCGTCCAGGAGCAGCAGCGTGGCGCCGGAAAGCTGCAGCAGCAGGATCTGGAACCGCGCCTGCTGGCCGCCGGAGAGGGATTCGTACTTCTGCTCGGACTGCCCCGCCAGGCCATAGCCGTCCAAGGCGCCGGCGGCAGCCTCACGCCCCAGGCCGGACCGGTGCTCGTCGCCGCGGTGCAGGATCTCCAGCAGCGTTTTCCCCAACAGGTCCGGACGGACATGGGTCTGGGCAAAGAAACCGGGACGGATCCGGGCGCCAAGTTTCACGGTGCCCTCGTGCGGCACTTCGGCGATTTCGACGTCGGACACGGGGAGGTGCTCACGCTCCGGATCCGTGCCGCCGGTGGCGAGCAGGCGCAGGAAGTGGCTCTTGCCGGAACCGTTTGAGCCCAGCACGCCCACGCGGTCCCCGAACCACACCTCGGTGGAGAACGGCTTCATGAGCCCGGTCAGTTCGAGCTTTTCCGCCACGATGGCACGCTTGGCGGTCCGGCCACCCTTGAGCCGCATCTGCACGTTCTGCTCGATCGGGAGGGCTTCGGGCGGCCCGGCCTCCAGGAACTTCGCCAGCCGGGTCTGCGCCGCGTGGTAGCGGTTGGCCATGTCGGACCGGAACGCCGCCTTGTTCTTGTACATGTTGACGAGTTCCTTGAGTTTCACGTGCTCCTCGTCCCAGCGCTTGCGCAGCTCCTCGAATCGGGCATTCCGGTCCGCGCGGGCGTCCACGTAGGAGCCGAATCCGCCGCCGTGGATCCAGGCACCGGCACCGTTGATGCCAGGCTCCAGCGTCACTATGCGGCCCGCCGCGTTGTTGAGCAGTTCGCGGTCGTGGCTGATGAAGAAGACAGTCTTTTTGGACTCGTTGAGCTTGTCCTCGAGCCAGCGCTTCCCGGGCACGTCCAGGTAGTTGTCAGGTTCGTCCAGGAGGAGCAGTTCATCAGGTCCGGCGAAGAGGGCCTCCAGCACCAGGCGCTTCTGCTCGCCGCCGGAGAGACTCGACGCCGGGCGGTGCTGCGCGCGGTCAAAAGGCAGCCCCAGCGCGGCCATGCAGACCTCGTCCCAGACGGTTTCGACGTCGTAGCCGCCGGCGTCTCCCCAGTCCACGATGGCCTGGGCATATCGCATCTGGCTGGGCTCGTCGTCGTGCTCCACCATGGCGAGCTCGGCCTCGTCCACCTCGCGGGCAGCTGCCGCCAGCGCGGGCGGGGCTGCCGAGACCAGGAGGTCGCGGACGGTTGAATCATCGCGGACCTGGCCCACGAACTGGCGCATAATGCCCATGTTCCCGGAGCGCCCGATCACGCCTTCATCCGGAACCAGGTCGCCGGAGATGATCCGGAACAATGTGGTTTTGCCGGTGCCGTTCGGGCCGATCAGGGCCGTTTTGGTACCGTCCGGGACCTTGAAAGTCACCCCGTTGAGCAGCTGGGTGCCGTCGGAGAGGAAGTAGTCAATACCGGAAACGTCTATGTGGGCCACGCCAACAATCTTCCCACGCCCGCTCGGCCGTCCATTGGCGGTGTCCGGTACGGTCAGCCGGCGGCGGTGAGGAACTCCTTGAGCAGGGGCCCGGATGTGGTGGCACCGAGGCCCCCGTCCTCCACAAACACGGCGACGGCGAGGTCGCCGTGCACGGCCACGATCCAGGCGTGTGTCTTAGGCGGGTTCTCGTTGCCGAATTCTGCGGTTCCGGTCTTGGCGCCTACGGGTGCCCCCGGAACGGTTGACAGGAAGCCCGCGTGCCCGGACGTGACCACCGCCCGCATCATGTCGGAGAGGGCAGCCGCCTCAGCGGCCGTGATCGGCTTGTCTGAAGCTTGGGAGGGTGCCTCGGGGGTGACGGTCGACGACGGCGGCCCGGTCTCTGCGTTCGGCTCACCGGAGGTATCTGCCGCGGGAGCGCCGGCCTCGGGATTCAGGACCAGCTGCGGTGACACGGGGGACCCCTTGGCCACCGATCCCGCCATGATGGCAGCGGCCAGGGGGGAGACGAGGACCTTGCCCTGCCCGATCATCGAAGCCGCGTGCTCCGTACCCTCGGCCTCGCCCGGAACGGAGCCCAGGAAAGCGTCGGCACCGAGCGAGGGGGCCTCCACGGCCACGCCCATGGCCATCGCGGCTGCCTCCAACTGCGTCTGGGAGACAGTATCCCGGGCAGCGATGAAGGCGGTGTTGCAGGAGTGGGCAAAAGCGTCCCGGAGGGTGACCGAACCCAACGAGCTCTCGGGGTAGCCTTCCGAGTTTTTGAAGGTGCGGCCGTCCACGGTCAGGGTCGGGGTGCATTCCACCTTTGAGTCCGGGGTCAGGCCGTTGCGGAGCATCGCGAGTGAATCGATCATTTTGAACGTGGATCCGGGGGCGTACTGGCCCAGCATGGCCGTGTTGTAGCCGTTGCTTCCGGGGCCGGATGCGGCAGCCAGGACGGCGCCGGTGGAGGGGCGGAGTGCCACGATGGCCGACGCCGGCCCAACATTGGCGAGCGTGTTCTCGGCCAACGACTGGAGGGCCGGGTCAATGGTGGTTTTCAGGGGCGTACCTGGCGTGGGTTCCACCTGGAAGACCACGCGACGGGGATCTTCAGCGGCTGCCTGGATCTGTTCGGCCGTGAGGTCGGCCCGCTGGACGCGGATCACGACGGCGTCGGTGCCGCGCAGCTGGGCGTCATACTGCTGCTGCAGCCCGCCGACGCCGGTCACGTCGCCCGCTGTCAGGGCACCGTCTGAGGCGTCGATCTGTTCGGCGGTGGCTTCGCCGACGGAGCCGAGGACTGCACGGGCGAACGTGCGGCTGGGTGCCAGGGGCAGGGTGGCGGGAATTCCGCGGGCACCGGGGATCTCGGCGATCTGCTGGTCCGTGATGGTGCGTCCCTCCTCACGGAGGGTGATGGCCAGGACAAATGCTTCGGCGCCCGAAGCGGCAACCTGCTGGGCGTAGGCCGCGGGATCCACGCCCACCAGCTGTGCCAGCTTGGTCGCGGACGCGGCAGCATCCGCGGTCCCGAGGCGGGGCTTGTCGATGCCCACATTCACAACGGGCCGGTAGGTTACCAGCTTGGCGTCGCCTGCGCCGAGGATGTCAGCCCGCAGCGGCGACTGGGTGCCTTTGGTGACGATCTCGCCGTCGGCCAGTTCAGGGACCAGGTCTGCCGGATCCCACACGGCCAGCCATTCGCCGTCGGACTTCCTGAGTTCCGCTGAAACGGTGTATTTCCACTCAGCTGACGCGATTTTCCAGGTGTAGTTCAGGGGGATGGTGGCGGTGTCACCGTCCAGGGTGAGCTCGCCTGGTTCCACGGTGGGCCTGTCCGGTTCAAGGGCCTTGAAGACTTCCTTGAGCTGATCGTTCACGGCGGCTGAGTCCCGGCCGTCGAAGGCGACGGAGCTGATATCGAGGTTGGCAACGGCTGAGGCAAGTTGCTTTGCCGCAGCTTCCGCGTCCCCCCGTCCGTCGTCACAGGCAACCAGCGAGGCGCCGAGAATGAGTCCAACCATGGCAAGTGACAGTTTTTTTGAGTTCCCCACGGCGCCATTATGCCCCGTTTCGGCCATCACACAGCGCGAGCGTACAGTTGTGGCCCAACAAGGCGGGGCCGCAACTGTACGTTCGCGCCACCATGGCGGAGGATGGAAAAACCCCTACAGGCCGAGGGCGGGAACCTTCAGGCCGAATATGTCTTTCAAGGCATGTTTTGCGGCGTAAAAGCCCGGCATGCCCGTGACGCCAGGGCCCGGGGGCGTGGATGACGAGCACAGGTAAACCCCAGGGAGCGGTGTCCTCCACGGAACCGGGGAAACAACCGGCCGCTGAAGCAGACCTCGCACGTCCATAAGGCCAGCGCTGAAGTCCCCGCCGACGTAATTGCGGTTGTAGCTGGCAAGTTCCGCCGCAGTCGTCACGTGGGTCTGAACCACAAGGTCCCGGAATCCCGGCGCGAAACGCTCCAGCTGGGCCGTGACAGCCTCACCCATGTCCCGGGTGGAGCCCGCGGGCACGTGGCAATAGGCCCACAGGATCTGCCGCCCGGCAGGGGCCCTCCCGGGGTCGAACGGGGAGGGCTGGGCAACCAGGACGTAGGGCCGGGCCGGATGCCTTCCGGCGCTGACTTCATTCTCGGAGTGGGCCAGCTCAGCACGCGTGCCTCCGACGTGCACGGTTCCGGCGCCTGCGAGTTCCGTGGCTGTCCAGGGGACCGGTCCGGACAGGATGTAGTCCACCTTGCAGGATCCGTTCCCATACCGGAATGACTCCAAGGACCGCCGGTACTTGTCCGGCAGGGCGTCTCCCGCCACATTGAGCAATCCGCGGGGTGCCACGTCCAGGAGCGTTGCCCTTGGGGCGCCGAGATCCTTGAGGCTCTCCACGGGCCTGCCGGTACGGATGACGCCGCCGTGGACACGGATGTCGTCGGCCAGCGCGGCCGCGATCGCCGCCGAGCCGCCCACGGGGATCGGCCACCCTTGGGCATGGGCCAGGGCATTCAGCATGAGGCCGGCCCCGGCAGCAGCAAGCGAGGGCAGGTGCGAGACGGCGTGGGCCGCCACCCCGCTGAGCAGGGCCGGCGCACGGTCTTCCCTGAACCGGACGTTCCACAGCGGCGAGCCCTGCTCGAAAGTCCGCAGTCCGAACAGCAGCGCCGCAAGGGGATTCCCCGGGATCCGGAGCAACTGGTGCTGCGTCAGGTCCATGACACCGTCGATCCGCTTGACGATCGGGCCCATCAGTTTCCGGTAGGCCGCACCGTCGCGCCCAAGCCCGTCAACAGTCCGGTCCAGTGAACGGTAGGCCAATGCAGCGCGGCCGCCATCCAGTGGCGACCCGAACGACAGCTCCGGGACAACCAGTTCCACCCTGCGCACCAGTTCAAAGGAGCGGAAGAAGGGAGAGGCCAAAGCCATGGGATGGACGGCGGAGCACACATCGTGGAAGTACCCCGGCCGCATCAGCTCCGTGGTCCGGGTGCCACCACCGATGGTTCCCGCCGCCTCGAAGACTTCCACACGGAGTCCCGCACGCGCCATCACGGCCGCGGCCGCCAGCCCGTTCGGCCCCGAACCGACGACGGCGACGTCAGGCATGGCTCTTGGCCCGCCACGGCAGGACGGAGGCGGCCGGGCTGAGGACGTTGAGCCGAAGCCGGTCAGGTGCCCCCTCAAAAGGTCCGCCCTGGGGGTCATCCAGATCATGCCGGCGGACGGGATCATAGCCGGGGTCGTAGATGTCCCACACCACGCGGGCCATGAGATATGCCGTTGCGAGCATGTGACCCGCCACGGCAAGTACGTAGTACGGCATATCGATATTGTGCTGCGAGGAGCCACCGCTGGTCACCTGGCCGAGGTACATCCAGATGGCGGCCCAGTGCAGGCCTTCGATTCCCTGCCATACGAGGAAGTCGCGCCAGCGCGGCCTGGCCAGGGCCACCAGTGGGATCAGCCAGATCACAAACTGTGGGGAATAGACCTTGTTGGTCAGGATGAATGCGGCCACTATCAGGAACGCCAACTGCGCCAGCCGCGGCCGCCTCGCTGAAGTCAGTGCAACCACTGCGATGCCGATGCAGGCCAGCACAAACAGGTTGAGGGCCAGCGCGTTGATGACTTCGGCGTCCAGCACCTTCCAACGCAGCCTGGTTGCCACCAGGTTGTAGGCGAACCAGGGGGAGCTGTAACCGGCGGGCCGGTCCTCCGTGAACTGGTAGAAGTACCGCCAGCCCGAAGGGTTCATCAGCGCGATCGGTACGTTAACGGCCAGCCAGGCAAGGAGAGCAGCCCCCGCCGTGACCAGGAAGGTCCGGATCTTGCCGGTCCGCAGCGCCAGGAGCAGGATGGCACCAAAAATCAGCACCGGGTAAAGCTTGGTGGCCGTTCCCAGGCCTATCAGGATTCCGGCCAGCACCAGCCTTCCCTGCGAAAAGCACAACATCCCAACGGCCAACAGGCCAACGGCCCACATATCCCAGTTGATGGTCCCGGCCAGGACGATTCCCGGCGCTACCGCCACCATGGCCGCGTCCCAGGGCCGGCGGCGTGACATCCGTGCTGTGGCCAGTACAGTGACGATCCAGACGGCGGCGATCAGCGTGGCGTTGACGTCGAAGTAACCCAGGATCCGGGCGTCGCTCACGCCATGGCCCGGAACCAGCCAGGCCGTGGCGCCGGCGATGAGTCCCATCAGGACGGGGTATTCGAACAGGCTTCCCTGGCTGAAGAAAGGGAAAGTACCGTCTCCCAGGCCGCGGTTGCGGAAGAGTTCCGGAAAGTCGGAGTAGCACGTGGAGTAGAACTGGCCGGGGGACTCCCAGCCGTTGGCACGGCAGTAGCCCTTGGTCAAAATGCCCGCGAGTGCTGCCAGTACAGTCAGGATGATCAGCACCCGTTCAACCGTAAACACACCGGGGGAGACCAGGCCCGGCGCGGAGCGGGAACCCATCGGCCCGCCAATCAGTTCCGTGAAGTTCCTCAACAGCAGGTCACTGCGGCTGGGAACAACCAGGCGGGCGCGGCGCTGCTGCACCGGCGGCTTCGTCTGCTGCATGCCTTCGAGCTTACCCGGGGGGCGATGCGGGCCCGTAGTTGTCCTTTACGCACCCGTGTATCGTCGATTTGGTACGCCGAGCACTGTTCCGGCGGCTTTTTGCAAGTACTTCATTAAGGAGCGGCCTGGGGTCGGCCTGTTCCGCGACACGACAGACCTCAAGGGAACACTGTGTTGAACCAGCCGCCGGACGCTCCGGAACTACAGCAGCGGCAGCGTGCGGGACGGCCCGAACAACGGCCGTTGTCAGCGGCCGGCAGGCGCTGGATGGGGCCGGCGGGCGTCGGGGTGCTGGCGTTCTGCGTCGCCTTCGCTGGTTTATGGCTTCCCTCTTTTTGGGATGACGAGATTGCCACCATCTCCGCAGTCGACAGGACCCCTGCGGAGCTCTTGCGGCTCCTGCAGTCCGTCGACGCCGTCCACGGCCTGTACTACTTCCTGATGCAGGCCTGGACCTCCGTTTTCGGTTTCTCTGAGATCGCCATGCGGATACCGTCGGCGCTGGCCGTCGGCCTTGCGTGCGCCGGAACGGTCGTTATTGGACGGAAACTGGGGTCGGATGCCCTGGGCCTCACGTCCGGGCTGGTCCTTGCGGTGCTTCCCCGGATGGTGTGGGCGGGCACCGAAGCCAGGCAGTCGGCGTTCACAGCACTGTTGGCCGTCGGCCTGACCCTTCTCCTGCTGCGTGCGTGGAAATCCAACCGCGTTCTCCACTGGGCTCTCTACGGCCTTTGCGCGGTGGCAGGCATCTGGATGTTCATGTTCTTTGTGCTGGCGGTAGCGGCCCATGCCACCGCGGCCCTGGTGCTTCGGCGCCGGCCCATCGCAACAGCCGTGACCTGCGCCGTTGTCGGCGCTGTTTCCTTGCCGTTCCTGCTCCTCGCCTTGGGCCAGAAGGCCCAGGTTGCCTGGATCGAGAACAGGTCCCTGGCCCAGACGGTGAGCACGGCGGCCGTCAAACAGTTCTTCTATGGAGAAGACCGCCCCACGGGCAACCTTCCGCCGCAGTGGATCCTGGCGTTTGTGGCGCTCCTGGGCATCGTTGAAGCCAGCCTCGTGGTCTGGGGACTATGGAGTTCACGAAAGACGACGCAGACCCGCTCCCTGGTGATGCTGTGCCTTACAGGAGTCGGCGTTCCCATCGCAGGCCTCATGTTGGTAAGCGTTGTTGCACAGCCGGTGTACGTAGCCCGCTATCTGACGTTTACCGCCCCTGCCTTCGCCTTGTTGGTGGGCCTGGGAATCGTCAGCATTCCGCAGCGCCGGGCCTGGCTTCGCTACATTACGGTGGCCGTCGTGGTCGCTGTCAGCCTTGTCCCGCAACTCACGCTCAAGAGCCTGATCAATGAACCGCCGGACACGGAGCGCAAGATCGGAGACCGGATAGCAACGGATGCCCAGGCGCCGTCAGCCCTGGTCTTCGAGCATGACTACCTCCGGGACATGACGCTTGCCTACCCTGACGATTTCAAGAAGGTGCAGGATCTGTCCCTGGCCGGGAGTCCCGCAGAAACCGGGACCCTGTGGGGCAAGAACACTGACGTCACACCGGAAAAGCTCGCAGGCAAGGGCAACGTGTGGTTCATCGGCGACGCCAGTGATGCCCCCGACGACCTCGCCGCCTTCGCGTCGGCAGGCTGCATGGAGACACAAGAACTCCCATACGTACGGATGCACATCGTGGCCTTCACCTGTCCGTAAGCCGGGTGCCAAAGGCCCAAAGCCCGGGACCCACGCTGCGACGCGCAGGCCCCGGTCTCACGTGGACTCCGCTTAGCGCAACCCGCCCATCTGCTGGTGAAGCAGCGCGAAAACGTCCTCGCGCTGCCGGTCCAGCAGCTCCCCGTTGAACCCGCGGCGGTCATCCCGTGCAGGCGGGCGCAGGGCGGACAATGCTTTCCTGATCTTCCGGATCATGGTGGTCACCTCCTTTCGGTGTCGGCCGGCTGCCTCGCTGGACTGCCTGGGCTGCGGTTTTACGGCTGCAGTAGTCATTGGATTCCTTGGGTTCGCCCGAATTTAGGCATAACAAATAAAGCCGATTAAAGTCACGGCAATAAGAAGCAGGCATGGAAATGCCCGGAATTAATAGTTGTTCGCAAAGGCGACATTAGGCCGCTGAAACAGCGAATGCTGCAGTTCCCAACAGGAAGCGGTGTTCGGAATTATGGGGATGCTGCGTCACCGCGTGGTGCAGCGCTGACAGCGTGCGACAGGAAATGCGTGCCGACAGGAACCGCCCCCTGGGGGCGGCCACGAGAAACACCTCAAACTACACTGATGCCGCCGGCCGGCAGGATCAGGAGCAGGAAGGCTTAGGAGTCGGACGCTCCGTGAAGATGGCGCGCAAAAGCGACAGAGGCCGGGGCCGCGGTGATGGTCATCTTCCATCCGCTAGTCAAAGTAATCATTTCTCCCAACCTCCTTTTCTGCTCTGCGGTTGCGCGGGCTGACTGGCCTCGCAACGTGCGCCGTAACCCCGGCAAGACGCTCTGGGGTCAGAAATAAAATTACACCACGAATGCGGCCGTTGGCCACTTAATTCGCAAAGTTCTTCAAAGAAGTTTATGAATTGGGTTTTATAGTCCCCAGCGGACAATTGCGGGGGTCTTCTTATCCCAGCCCAAAGTGCAGACTTTTGCGGTCCCAAGAATGAAGTGGCGGCCTTCGGTGGGGGCCAGTTCAAGCCAGCGCGCTGTAAGGATCCGGGAAAAGTGCCCATGGGCCACGATCAGCACATTATCCAGGCCGGACTCGAGGACCCTCGCCACGATCTTGTCCGCCCGGGCCGCCACCTCATCCAGGGTCTCCCCGTTGGGTACGCCATGGGTCCAGATCAGGTAGTCGGGGTTGTCCTTGCGGATCAGGTCCGAGCTGATGCCTTCATAATCCCCGTAGTTCCACTCCACCGCGAGGGGCTCGTGCTGTGCGTCCGGGAACCCTGCCAGTTCGGCGGTGCGGCGGGCGCGGCGCAGCGGGGACGTCAGGACCAGGTCGAAGTCCACCTGGTCCAGCAGTTTGCGGGCTTCCACCGCCTGCTGCTCACCTTCCACGGTGAGGGGAAGATCGGTGAGGCCAGTGTACTGGCCGCTCTTGGACCACTCGGTCTCGCCGTGGCGCAGGATCCAAAGCTGGGGGCGGGGGGTCATGGCGGAGATGTTCACTTGGGCTCCTCAGTAGCGGAAAGTTCGACGTCGGCGGGAGACTCCCCAGCCTCCGGAACCGGAGGTGCGGCTTCGGGCTGCTGCGCCCACCAGGCGAGCAGCCTGGCTTCCGCATCGTCCGGCTGCAGGGGACCGTGTTCCATCCGTTGCTCCAGGAGGAACTTGTAGGCACGGCCAACGACAGGCCCTGGCTTGAGGCCGAGGATGGCCATGATGCGGGCGCCGTCGAGGTCCGGCCGCACGGCGTCCAGGGATTCCTGCTCCCGCAGGGCGGCGATCCTGGCTTCCAGGTCGTCGTAGGCGAACGCGAGGCGCTCGGCTTTGCGCTGGTTGCGGGTGGTGACGTCCGAACGCGTCAGCCGGTGCAGCCGCTCCAGCAGCGGCCCGGCGTCGGTCACGTAGCGCCGTACAGCCGAATCGCTCCAGCCGGCATCCCCATAGCCGTAGAACCGCATGTGCAGCTCCACCAGGCGGGCCACGGCTTTGATGGTGTCGTTGTCGAAACGCAGGGTCTTCATCCGTTTGGCGGTCAGTTTGGAGCCCACCATGTCGTGGTGGCGGAAGCTGACCGCGCCGCCCGGTTCGAAACGCCGCGTAGCCGGCTTGCCGACGTCGTGCATCAGCGCCGCGAACCGCAGCACGAAGTCCGGAGCCGGGACGTCGCCGTCGGCATCCGTTTCCAGGGCTGCCGCCTGCTCCAGTACCTGCAGCGAGTGCTGGTACACGTCCTTGTGGCGGTGGTGCTCGTCCGATTCAAGCCGCAACGCCGACACTTCCGGCAGCACGAACTCGGCCAGGCCGGTATCCACCAGCAGGTCCACGCCCGTGCGGGGGTGGGCGCCGCAGATGAGCTTGACCAGCTCATCGCGTACACGTTCGGCGGAGATGATGGTGATCCGCTCTGCCATCTGGCTCATGGCGAGGCGGACGTCGTCGTGCACGGAAATCCCCAGCTGGGACGCGAACCGGGCGGCGCGCATCATGCGGAGGGGATCATCGGAGAAGGAGGCTTCGGGGGAGCCGGGGGTGGCCAGGACGGATCCATGAAGGTCACGGACGCCGCCGAACGGGTCCACGAGTTCCAGCGAGGGGAGTCGCAGCGCCATGGCGTTAATGGTGAAATCACGGCGCAGCAGGTCATCGGTGAGGGAGGAACCGAAGGCCACCACCGGCTTCCGCGACTCCGGATCATAGGCCTCGGCCCTGTATGTGGTGATTTCGATCTGGAATCCGGCTTTCCGCATGCCGATGGTTCCGAAGGCGCGGCCGATTTCCCAGAAGTTGTCCGCCCACTTCTTGATCAGGGCCACGGTCTGGTCCGGCGTGGCATCGGTAGTGAAGTCCAGGTCCGGCGACGTCCGTCCGAGGAAAAGATCACGGACCGGGCCGCCCACCAGCGACAGCTCGTGGCCGGCGTCGACAAAGCGCTGCCCGAGCTCGAGGACCACCGGGTCCACCTGGAAATCGACGGTCTGGGAATCGGTCTTGTGATGTACGTGCGCCATAGTTACTTAAGCTTCGCAGACAATTGCTTCCGGAAAGGCAGTCAAAATCCACCTTTTGGGTTGTTAAGGGCCGGACTCAACCGTCGAAAGGGCAAGTTTTCCGCACCAACGGTCCAAACTCCGTCATATGCAGTCCACCTTGATGTCATGTTCCAGTCATCAGGAACGGGCAAGAGTCGTTAGAGTGGACTTCATGGCCCATCCCGTACCGAGCGCTCCCGGCAGGAGGACGAACCCACCGTTGCCGTCGGCAATCGGTGCCCACGTTGCGCCTGCCCAGCACTCGGCCCCGGCCTCGCTTCCCACCGTTGAGGAAATCAGTGCCGGCGGAGTTGTGGTGGACACGTCCGACGGCGACCTCAAGGTTGCGATCATCGCCCGCCTTAACAGGGGTGGACGGCTGGAGTGGTGCCTGCCCAAGGGCCACCCGGAAGGCAAAGAGAACAACGAGCAGGCCGCGGTCCGCGAGATCGCCGAGGAAACGGGGATCGAAGGCAACATCCTCGCACCGCTCGGCAGCATCGACTACTGGTTTACTGTCAGCGGGCACCGGGTCCACAAAACGGTGCACCACTACCTGCTGCGAGCCACGGGCGGCGAGCTCACCATCGAGAACGACCCCGACCAGGAAGCCGTGGACGTCGCCTGGGTCCCCATCCAGGAACTCGCGCGGAAGCTCTCCTTTCCCAACGAACGGCGCATCGCCGACCTCGCACGGGAAGTCCTGCCCGAGCATCTGTAGTGTTGCTCGCCGCTTGGCCGCGGCACACTGCGTTGCGGCATTTACGGCGTCCGGGTGAGACGATGAAGTCGATGTCAGCTACCAACTTCCCTTCCGATAAAGCGCGCGGCGCCGGTGAAACCCAGCCAAACGCTGCCCAGCCCGGTGAAACGCGTTCCAGCGCCATCATGGCCGCCGGAACGCTTGTTTCACGGTTCCTGGGCTTCGGCAAGACGTGGATGCTGGGGGCTGCCCTGGGGCTGAGCTCCACGGTCAATGACACGTTCATCAACGCCAACAACCTGCCCAACCTGATCTTCCTGCTGGTGGCCGGCGGAGTGTTCAACGCCGTGCTGGTCCCGCAGATCATCAAGGCCAGCAAGGCCCCGGACAGGGGAGCGGACTACATCAGCCGCCTCCTCACCCTTGCCGTCCTCCTGCTCCTGGGCCTTACCGCCCTGGTCACCCTCGCGGCGCCCTGGATCATCGACCTGACCACCCAGGGATACTCGCCCCAGCAGAAATCGCTGGCCATCGCGTTCGCCTTCTGGTGTCTCCCGCAGATCTTCTTTTACGGCCTCTACGCACTCCTGACGCAGGTGCTCAATGCCAACGGGGCCTTTGGCCCGGCCATGTGGGCGCCCATCCTGAACAACGTCGTGGCTATCGGCGGCCTCGGCATGTTCATCTGGATCTACGGCGCCAATGAGATCAACCCGCACACGCTGGACAACTGGGGACCCTCGCAGACACTGTTGGTGGCCGGCTTCTCCAGCATCGGCGTGGTGGCCCAGACGGCCATCCTGCTGATTCCGGTGTTCCGGCTCAAACTGGGCCTCCGCCCCCGGTTCGGCTGGCGCGGAGTGGGACTCGGCCAGGCAGCAAAGCTGAGCGTCTGGACTCTGCTGACCGCCGCCGTCGGGCAGTTGGCGTTCCTGTATGTCATGCGTATCGCCACCATCCCGGGTGCCGAGCGCCTCCGCCTCGAGCGCGCCGGTGATCCCGCCGCCGACTTCCTGCCCGGAAACGCGGTCCTGGAGGTGGCCAGCCAGCTCTACCTGCTGCCACACTCCATCATCGCCCTGTCCCTGGCCACGGTCCTTTTCAACCGGATGACCCGGGCCTCGCAGGACGGCAACAAGGCCGAGCTTCGCGACGCCCTGTCGCACGGCCTCCGGACCATGGCCGTTGCCACGGTTTTTGGTGCCCTTGCCCTGTTTGCGCTGGCCGGGCCGCTGGGCATGTTCTTCTCCGGCGGCGAAAAGCAGGACGGGGTGATGCTCGCCCAGACGCTGACCATCCTGGCCCTGAGCACCCCGTTCATGAGCGCCAATTTCATGATGTCCAGGGTGTTCTATGCCAACGAGGATGCGCGGACACCGTTCTACATCCAGCTTCTCCTGGCCGTGGTCTATGTCGCCGGTGCGTTCGCCATCCAGTTCCTGCCGGTGGGCCAGGTCATCTACGCCATCGCCATCCTCTACATGGTGGGCAACATCCTGTCGGTGGTGATCAGCGCCTTTTTCCTGCGCCGGCTCTTGGGCCACCTGGACGGGCCGCGGATTGCCAACTCCTACATTCGCATGGGGTACGCAGGGCTCGGTTCAGCCCTTGCCGGTGCAGGGGCGCTGTGGCTCATGGGCAGCTACAGCCCGGACGGGTTTGCCTGGAGGGACAGGCTGGCGGCCCTCGTGACGGTAGTCGTTGTGGGGCCTGTGATGCTGGTGGCGTACCTTTTCCTGCTGAAGATCTTCCACGTATCGGAGTTGCGCGACCTGATGCGCCCGCTGATGGGACGGCTGGGGCGGCCCGCGCCCGCCGGTCCTACCGACACCGGCCCGGGCACGCCGCCGTCGCCCGCTTCCGGTGGAACCCCCGGAACCGGACATGCGACGCCGGAACGCACGACGCCGGAACGCGCCACTGTCTCGGTGGACACCGGCCTGATCCCCCGGATTTCCGGCGAGTTCGACGCCGTATCGTTCCGGGCCGGCCCGGTGCCGGAACGTGCTCCCGAGCCCGTTCTTCCCGTGGGCCCCGGCAACGGAGCGGGCGGCGAATACCTTCCGGCGGAGGACGTCCCCGGCACCGCAAGGGGCGGCCTGCTGCGGGACGAGATCCCGCTGCCCGGCCGGCGGACCTTCCAGGGGCCCGCTGGGCAAAACCCCCATTTCAAGCCGCGACGGCCTCGAAAAAAGTGATACTGCCGGGGTTTTCGGCTGCCTGTCTCCACCGGCCGCCACGGCCCATCGGCTAGGATCGAAAGTGAACAAGGGTTGTTGCAGTCAAGCGCCAGCCGGCCCGCCGGCAGGCCTCGAACGGCGGTGGCACCATCCGCACGCCGGCAATTCCCGGACAGTCTAGGAGGAACACGTGTCCCACCCGATCGATGTTGGATCAGTACTTGGCGGCCGCTACAAGGTCACAGCCACGGTATTGACCTCACACGACCAGGATCTGGTGCTGGACGGGGTGGATCAGGTTCTCAACCGTCCGGTCAGCATTCTGGTTGCCGGCCCGGACAATACCGAGCAGGTAGCCCAGAGCGCCCGCGAGGTGGCCACGGGTGAACGGCCCGGCACTGTCCAGGTCCTTGATTTGGGCGTCACGGAAGCCGCCACGTACCTGATCACCAACCACACCTCCGCCGCCGACCTCCTGGACCTTGTGGTGGCCTCCAACCCGCCGTATGTGGAACCGTTCTTCACGGATACGCTCGGGAGTGAAATTTTCGGCCAGGCACGGTCCCACGAACCGGAGCCGTACGACGACGAAGAGAACGTCGACGCCGGCTACATCAGCTATTCGGGTGAGCACCCGAGCCAGGTTGACCCCTACCGGGCCAACCAGCCGGTGGTTCCGCCCAGGCCGCCCGCCCGTCCGGCGTCGTCCCCTGCTGCCGGTGCTGACAGCGGGGCCGGAGCGGCTGCCGGCGCTGCTGCTGCCGGCGCGGCCGTGGGCGCGGCCTCCCAACAGGCCACGGCCCCGCAGCCGGTCCAGCGGGACGGACGGCAGCCCAACGCGCCCGTTGCCGGGACATCCGGTCCTGGGGACAGCGCCGCCTCGGCTTCTCCCAAAGTCTCACTGTGGAACGACGAGGACTACGACTACGGCGCGGACGATCCGGAAGCCACCTATGATGAGCCTGCCGAACCCGCCGCTCCCCATCAGGCGGACCGTTCCGCAGGAAAGTTCCCCGCTTTTGCCCGTTCATCGCCCACAGGGGCGGCGGCCTCCGCAGACGAACCAGTGGCACGTTATGACGACGACGAGCCTGAACGCGAGCCCCGGTCCATGCGCTGGCTGGTCGGTGGCCTGCTCGCGGTGGTCCTCGTTGTTGGCCTGGTTTTCGCTGTGACCAACTTGGGCAGCCTGTTCCGGTCCGATCCCCAGGCAAACACCACACCAACCGGTACAAGCACGTCCCCGCAGGGTTCCGGTACGGCCAGCCCGACGGCGACTGCCTCAGCACCGACGGCACCTCCCGCCATCGAGGGTATTACCCGCCAGGGTGACTTCGACTTTGCCGCCACGTACGACGTGGACTTGGTCAAGGCGTTTGACGGCAATGCCGCCAGCTACTGGTCGGACATGGAGTTCGCTACCGAAGGATGGGGCGGGCTTGCCGCCGACGGTGTTCCGCTGTTCGTCAAGCTGAAAAGTCCGGCCACCATTTCCTCCATCACGCTGACCCAGCTGGGCGCTTCCGGCGGCAACATCAGCGTGTTCACGAACGACCGCCCGTCGCTGGATGGTGCGAAGCAGGTGGGGACCAACAGCTTCACCTCCACGGATCTGACCATGCCCCTTGCCGAACCTGTCCAGGCCCAGTACGTAATTGTGTCCATCAAGGCTTTGCCCAAGCTGGCGGCGCCGAAGACACGTTACGGGTATGGCATCCGGCTGGCTGAAATCAAGATCCAGTAGTTTCGCACTTTTATCGCCGCCAGCAGGCCGCGCCAGTTCCGTGAGGGAGTCCCTTGCGGTAACAGGCGCGGCTCTGCCGTTTCCAGACGGTAATCTGGTATGGCGTCGTTGTTGAGGTGACTCTGTACCGTCCCTTCGACGGTTCCTTCGTTTGCCGGCGCCCGGAATATTCAGCATCATGATTCAGTTGTGCCATGTGGCCGCCTCCACGGGCAGGCGCATCGATTAAGGAAGAGGTTCACCGTTCAGTGACCAACGCAGAAAACACCGCGTCCGAAGTACGTGATGTCATCATCGTCGGCTCGGGCCCGGCTGGTTACACGGCAGCCGTCTACACGGCGCGTGCCAACCTCAAGCCTTTGCTCCTGGCAGGCTCCGTCACTGCCGGCGGCGAACTGATGAACACCACCGACGTCGAAAACTACCCGGGTTTCCCCGAAGGCATCATGGGGCCGGACCTCATGGAGAACTTCGAGAAGCAGGCTGCACGGTTCGGCACGGAGATCCAGTTCGAGGATGTCACCGCACTGCAGCTTGAGGGTGACGTGAAGACTGTCACCATCGCCACCGGCGAAACCTTCAAGGCACGCTCGGTCATCCTTTCGACGGGATCGGCCTACCGTGAGCTGGGGCTGCCCAACGAAAAGCGCCTCTCCGGGCACGGTGTCAGCTGGTGTGCAACCTGCGACGGTTTCTTTTTCAAGGACCAGGACATCGCCGTTATCGGTGGGGGAGACTCCGCCATGGAGGAGGCACTGTTCCTGACGAAGTTCGCGAAGTCCGTCACCGTCGTCCACCGCCGCGATTCCCTGAAGGCGTCAAAGATCATGGCTGACCGCGCGCTGGCCCACGAGAAGATCAGTTTCATCTGGAACAGCACCGTAGACGACGTCGTCGGCGACAGTAAGGTCACGGGACTTAAGATCAAAAACCTGCTGGACGGCTCCGTCTCCGACCTCGCAGTCACCGGCGTTTTCGTGGCGATCGGCAACGACCCCCGGACCGAACTCGTCAAGGACACCCTGGAGATCACTCCCGCCGGCACCATTGCCGTGGAGGGCCGCAGCTCCAAGACCAGCATCCCCGGCGTCTTCGCTGCCGGAGACGTTGTGGACCCCACATACCGTCAGGCCATCACGGCTTCTGGTTCGGGTTGTGTGGCCGCCATCGACGTGGAGCACTACCTCGCAGACCTGCACGCGTAATTCGCGTACACACCCCTCGAAGAAAGAGACAAGGTTATGAGCAACGCAAAAGACGTAACTGACGCAAGTTTCGCCACGGACGTCCTGTCGGCGGACAAGCCGGTCATCGTGGACTTCTGGGCAGAGTGGTGCGGCCCCTGCCGCAAGCTGGGTCCTATCCTCGACGAGATCTCCGTCGAGTACAGCGAGAAGGTGAACGTCGTCAAGGTCAACGTTGACGACAACCCCGCCATCGCGGCTGAATATGGCATCACGTCCATTCCCGCCGTGTACCTGTTCCAGGACGGTCAGGTCAAGAACACCGTAATTGGCGCCAAGCCTAAGCAGTTCTTCGAGAAGGAATTCGCGGACGTCCTGTCCTAGCTTCTTGAGGGGGACTGGGCTTCGCCCAGCGCCATACCGAATGGCCACCGCTTCAGGGCGGTGGCCATTGGTTTTTAAGCCACTGTTCCCAGGAGGATCAGTGCACCGTGCACGACTCCTTGGCCGATACAACCAAATCCGCTTCAATTGATGTAAAGTCTTCGACCAGGGATGCCCTGAGTCTCCCGGAATGAAACCACGTCCCAAATACTGAGGGTTCGCTGGGCAGACTGTACGCAATGGACTCAGAAGCGGTTCGATCTCATGTTTCACGTGAAACACGAGATGTCACCGACTTAGAGATTGCACCGAATATTGGACTTGCTGAACCCCCAATCATGCAACTAAGACATTCCTTCATTCGCGCTGCATCACCCATCCTGTTTGCCATGCAGCGCTCGAACACCTGTGCGCCCTCAAGGGGAGTCGGCCGTCGGACCCAGATTATCGGCAGCGATGTACAACAGGGCTCCATCGCCTGGGAGGCTCCCGGCTGCAGCCTACTGCTTCATCCGCTGGCGGTACTGGTTGTCATCTCAGCGCTACGACAACAGACAGACTGTGACGCACGCCCCAAAAGGCCGACCAATAGCTCGGCAATGCCTCCGTCTCTCGGAGGCGGGTGTATACAGGAATTCAGCGCAACGGCTGTTTCACGTGAAAGATCATCTTCCTGGTTTCGTTCGTTTGCCTTTCCTAGAGCAGCAACGATCCAGACTCATGGAAATACACATAGCGGATCGACAGCAAATCATAGACACTGTGCCCCGCTCTGGTGCCTAATCCCGGTGCGAGCCCGAAAGCTTAGGGACGCAGTCAATGACGTCAGGGCGACTATGTACAGTTCATCCTCAATGAACACTGATCTCTGTGTGCGTGGGCTCGCATTTTCACCCGAGATTACCCCGAGCGTGTGTTGCCACTTAGTGGTGTACTTCAGGCCTCCGACCATGGCGGGGCCGGAGCGCCGAAATCTTCACCTTACTCGCCCATTAGGAAACCGAAACTGGTTCAGCATGATATGTCACAGGCCCGTTTCACTTTCAGGTCTGTAACAGGAAATCTGATTCGCGGTGTCCTTGGAGACTGCACATGAGACGGCGCTTTCTCACCCGATCATTTCCAATAGTTCGAAGTTGAACCAACAGGAAGAACGTGCATTCCTGCCCGGGCCAAATTCAGTGCATTCAGCCCCTCCAAGGTTCTACGGGCCTGCAAGAGACGAACATCTGGACGATGGTGGGCACGCCGCAGGATCCATATCGAAGCAGTGGGCCGTCACTGCAATGACCTGCCTCTGATTAAGGATGCGCTCGACGGGTCGGCAAAGCATGTTTTGGCGGCTTGGGCGTCTTGTATGGGTGAGGATTGAGGCGTCCAGCACGAACACCCTGCGAACAGCGTGAACCCCCTGCGAATTCCCCGCGCCCACCTTGCCTCCAACGCCCTTCTCCGGAACCTTAAACCGGCATATCGCTCACAAGACGTTCAGCCGAGTTTTGGGCGCGTTTCACGTGAAACACCAGTGGTGTAGACGCGAATCCATGTCGGGAACGGTATTGTCCACATAGCTGCATAAGTAGGCGAGGCAGAGAAACGCAGCCTGCCCGTGCTGCAATTGGGTGGCAAATCAGAACCGCCTCCTGCCAGTGAAACCAGCTGGCTGATCATGATTCCCAACCCCAGCTCTTTGAGCTGGTTCTGGCTCAGGGTCTGCTTCAGGTGCTGCACTGGTTCTGGTTGTGGTTTGACTGCTGGTCCGGTCCCATGACCCAGTTCTTGACCGCCTTCCTAAACCGCACGGTCGACGAACTCGATGGCATATCCTTGCTTCGCTGGCATCCTCTGCGATCCGCTGGGACCAATTCCCGAACCCGCGGTCGGCGCAACTTTTCAGCCAAGTCGCGCACAGGCATGACAAACCATTTGTCCGTCGATCAAACCGTCGGAGCCGGATCCTGCCATGGCAGAGAAGACATCACACCTTGCACCGGGCGCCCGATGCTGGAAACGGCGGAGCCGCCTTCTTAGGCAGGAGGCAGCATCCCCATTACAGAGGTGCCGGCGTGGGAAGGGGGTCTGGACAGGAGAAAGCCCCAGTAAAGTTTCACGTGAAAGCCCCGTAACGTTTCACGTGAAACGGAGAGTGTCGAGAGCACAGACCGCTGCTAGCCACCAGCCCGCGGAGTTGCGGAGTATCAAGGCCGACGGCCCGCCCTCTCTCTTAGAAGAGCGCCCAGCCCGGAGAAGCACATCCGCTGTCACGCCATCCCTCATGAACGCCGGGCTCGACGCCTGGACTGCCTGGACCACACTGTACGGGGAAGGGATCCTGTGCATATGCTGATTTTCATGAGTGTGGAGACGGTTCCTGCCGCTTTTTGGAATCATGACCATTTTGCAGGATTCCGGACACGCTCCATAGTTCGAGCCGTCGAGGAATATCCTTCGAAGCAGACCGTCGCTGACTCGACCCTGTTCATGGCGCCCATTGTCGCCACCGATGGGCGCCAACTATATTCAAACCCCTAGGCAATTCTTGCAAAGAATTTCGACCACGAGTTCGCCGCCGGCCAGTTAGAGCGTACGTCTCCGACGCACGGCAGCTTCCCAACTCGACCAACCGACAAGCCCTTCGAAAACCCGTTCTGAGGAGAACCGGTACGCCGAGTTACGCAAGGCTAGGCTGAGCCTTGGCGCCGACGAAATAGAAATCTGTCAACAGCCCTGGCCTTTATCCCCAGATTTTATCCACAGTCCTATCCACAGGTTTTTACACAGATCGCCTGTTCAGAAACTAATCACAGACGGGTGTCCTTCGACGGACAACTCCTGCCACGAGATGCCTGTCCTCAGCCTGGACAACCTGCGAGTCTCCCTCCCGGCCATTGGCAGCGTCTAGGGTGCGTCTTCAACCACTAAAATCATCCGTAACAGGAGAAATCTTTGGCGAAAAAGCCTGATGGGCGCATCGTGATCCGTTTCACGTGAAACATCATAGTTGCGCCGCCGCTCTGCCCTACTCCCACGGCAGTGAGCTGGCAGTGGCGGACTGCTATTCGACGCAGACGAAGAGGGAAGCTCTCTGCAATATCCACAAAGTTATCCACAGCGATATCCACCGCACAATCCACAGGCCGTCCCCAGCTTCGACTCAGGTGGAGGCTGCTCCGATCGTGTCCCTGTAGATATCCCAGCGCCGGACGAGTCCCACGCAGGTCCTCGACTATGGTTCGAATCGGCCTAACTCTCGGTCTTCCGAGGCTGGATTCTCTGGCGAGTCAGTTCAAAATGCCCCAGGCAAGTTCACGGTTCCAAGGCTCCCTAGCTATCACTCTTGCGGTGAATCACGGTCAATATTCCTTCCTCCCGCTTGCCTTTCGACGGGCTTACAGAGTGCAGAAACCCAAAGGTACTGGCAACACCCGAGCAGGGGAGTGTGCGTCGTGGCGGTCAGCTACCAGCGCGCCAGCGGCGATTGGCAGGCCCACAACAGTCCAGACTCTTGGTCCTAAAACGACCGGGTTGCCAACTCCGAAACGAAACGACAGAAAGTACAGGTGAATGTCTTGGAGACTTGAAACTGAGACGATCGGTTTGGCGGTAGTTCGCACAATCCAAGGGATTCGAAGCTGAATGCTTGTGTCCATCTGTCTTGGGCTGTACGACCAATGTAAG
>DATFAE010000242.1:0-4748 GCA_035254945.1 Arthrobacter sp.
ACCCTCCAAAGCCCCACCGAAACCCGGACCATCACCCAGCTCCGCGCAGACATCGCCGCCAAACTACTCCTCAGCGCCGGCTTCACCACCACCAACCCACACACAGCGGCCGGCAGCACAGACCCAACCACCGGCAACACCGCCAACAGCACTGATGCCGTGACCGGCCGCGTCCCGGTCACGGACGGGGGCGATGCCGGCCGGGTACCGTCCCCCGCGGCGCAGGTCCTCGTGACAGTGCCGGTCTTCGCGCTGATGGCCCTCACCAACGAATCCGCCGACCTCGACGGCTACGGGCCCATCCCCGCCTCCATGGCCCGCAGACTCGTCGCCGACGGGGCGTCCTCGTTCCACCGGGTCCTGACCGACCCCCGCGACGGGGCACCCTTGGCGATCGGGAGGGCCAGTTACCGCATCCCCGCAGCGCTGAAGCAATGGCTGCGCATGCGCGACGGGAAATGTACGTTCCCCGGCTGCAACAACCAATCCCTCGACAACGAAGCAGACCACCTCCTCGCCTGGGCAGACGGCGGCACCACCGCCATTGCCAACCTCAATCAAGTCTGCCGGAAACACCACAGGCTGAAACACTCCACGGCCTGGACACCCACCAACGCCAGCACAGACAAACCACCCGGCTGGACCTCACCCACCGGACGCCACTACCAAAGCGAACACCACGACCGGGAACCACCCCAACTGCCTGCTGGGTTGCTGAATGCCATGGACGACCTGGAACGTAAGCGTGCCCGGGGCCGTAAGCATGTTACAAAACCAGAGCGGGGAGCAGTCTCGCCCTCCCCCTCGGCTTGATTCCAAGCCTCGACCCCATCAACGTTCGACCGCACCCTTTCCCCTGACGGCGCACCAGTCACTGGCCTCTCTGGATGAGGACCCGCCGAACAGTAGGACCGCGCCGAACCGCAGGACAGCACGGAACTGTCACCCCGCGCAGTGACGCACTGGACCCACCGGCGACGATTCCCAGTGCCATTGCCAGCAGCGCTGCGCGGCTTCGGACTCCACAGTTCTCGAAGATCTGCTTGAACTGGTCCTGGACTGTATAGGCAGTTGTTCGCTGGGCAACCGCCATGGCCGCCGTGCTTTCGCCTGCGAACGCAAGCTCCAACAGTTGCCGCTGCCGGGGCGTCAGTCCGAAAGCCCGTCCGAACATGTCCAGCTGCGCCTCTGGAGGGCACTCCTGGATGGTCACGGCCAGGGGCGGCGTTGCACCTGAACCCGCGGAAGCCATCCGGCTGGCCCTTAGGATGGCCCACCGGCCAGAGCCGATGTGAACCCGGGCTTCGGCGTCGTGATCGTCCACGCCCGCCTCCTTGGCCAGCAGCTGGGCAGCTACATTCAGGACCTCAGCCGGCACCGTCTGATAGGGGCGCGGCCCAGGCTGGAGTAATTCCAGCCAGTCCGTGGTCGATGCCGTCTCGCCCGCCACTGCCATATCTTCGTCCAACGTAAGCACCGCTTGCGGCGGCAGTTCCACCCGACGTGCCCCATTCCCGGCCAGGGTGGTCTTGCCTGGAAGTTTGGTAATCGGAGCGCCAGGTCCACCGTGTTCGTCGTGGGTTGGTGGCCCAAATTGCCGTGCTGTCGCCCGGCGCAAGGAAGGCGTCACGAGCCCTGCCACGTCACCGAGGTATGCAGCTTCCCCCTCGGAAAACGCCCCATGGCTGTCGACCCGCCACAGATCCAGCCACCCCCAGAACCCATGCTTGTCCGCAAAGACGGCGGAGAGGACATCGGAGACTCCGTACCGCCTCATCACGCCGTCCCAGAGCAGGCTTAGGGACAGGTCTCCGTCCGTGGTGCGAAGCAAAGTGGACGCCGGTGACCCTGGGCCAGCCAGCCCCGTCCACCGTGCGGGTCGCGATGAATACTTCAGCCGGATCACCAGCGGCAATTCCTCCGGGCACGGAATTCTCGCAACGGGTGCAACACCGGTTGCTGTCACCGGATCACAGAGTGGCCAAACGAAGGCATCGAACGGCACCATCCGGCCCACCTCAGCCAGTACCTCGGTGCGCAGGGACTGAGGGTCCAGTGATGATTCGCCCAGTGTCGAGTCGCCCAGGAGCCGAACCCGCTCCAGGCTCCGGGTCAGCGCCCAGCCGGTGTTCATTTCCCCAGTATGCCCCCGGCGCTAGCCGGCATCACGCCGGCGCAGCGTCTTCCAGATTTCTGGGATACCGGCGGCCGGAGGGTGCGCCTACTTTGGGCAGTGTCCATGACAAACGACGCCGCAACAATCAGCCGTCGGACCCTAAGGAGAATGCCGAATGTTCACCCTGCAGATAGAACACAGCATCAAGGATTTTGATATGTGGAAGGCCGCCTTTGACCGCGATCCGGTCAACCGCGCCGCCTCAGGCGTTGTGTCGCACAGGATCGGCCGGCCCGTGGATGACGCCCACTATGTGGTGGTGGAACTGGACTTCGCCCAGCTTGAACAGGCCCAGCAGTTGCTGGCAAACCTTAAGGCCACGGTGTGGAATTCGCCTCTCGCTGCTCCTGCCCTGGCCGGCGCGCCGCAGACAAGGATCGTGGAATCCGCCGGCTGAGACGCTTTGAAGTGCCCCAAGTGTACGTTCGCGCTGGGACGGGTGGGTCAGACGCGGAGGCACTCCGAGGTCATGAACGGGACAAAGTGGGGTGCATCCCCAACGCGCAGCTCTGCAGTGTGGGTGAGTACCCCGTTTTCCACCCGGAACGTGTGGCGGGCCATCCCCCGGTCGCTGCGGCGCTCCACCCGGAGAATCCCATCCACCCACGTGCAGCGGGCCGGCGTCCCCGGCGGAAGGCCCATGCTGTCCACGTAGTACCAGAGGACGTCCTCGTGGTCAGGGTCGACCGTGAACACACCGTGGCCCTCAAAATGGCTGCCGTCCGCTTCCGTATGCCGGTAGCTTTGCACCACGGCGTAGCCGCCGGCCGCCCGGGTGTAGTTCACTTCCGCTTCGGCCGTGCGTTCGGGACCCCACGCGGAAGCTGCAAGCCGCGTGGTTCCGCGCCAGTGTCCCAGGAAGTTCTCGAGCACCGCGTGCACGGTGCCCGGCTGCGGGCGGTTCATAGCTCCATTATGGCCGGGCGCGCCAAGATCCCCGGTCAGAGTCCAAAAGTCTCTGTTTCCTCAAAGGGCCCAACCACGGTGACCGTCCGCGGCGCCGCGGCGAGTTCCTTCGCGAGGTCCTGGACTTCCTCGGCGGTGACGGACTTGATCTGCCGGAGGGTCTCATCGATGTCCTGGTACTCGCCGGAGACCAGTTCTGCGCGGCCCAGCCGGGACATCCGTGAGCCGGTGTCTTCCAGGGCAAGGACAATTCCGCCACAGAGCTGACCCACGGCCTTGCGGAGTTCGTCGTCGGAAATGCCCCCTTCGGCCAGCTTGTCCAGCTCGGCGCCCAGGAGTTCGAGCACTTGGCGGACCTTCGACGGCGTACACCCGGCGTACATCCCGAAGTAACCGGCATCGGCGTACGACGACGCGAAGGAGTAGGTGGAATACACCAGGCCCCGCTTCTCCCGGATCTCCTGGAAGAGCCGCGAGGACATGCCCCCGCCCAGGACGGCGTTGAGCACGCTCATGACGTAGCGGCGCTCATCGGTGGCCACGATGGTGGGGCAGCCCATGATGATGTTCGCCTGCTCCACCGCCCGCTTGACCACGTGCAGGCCGGCCGTGCCGATGATTTCCGCACGGTCCGTGGAGCGCCGCTCCACGGGTGCGGCGTCGGGCTCCAGCGACCACCCGGCCGTGTGGAGCGCATCCACCACAAGGCCGCAGACGACGTCGTGCTCCAGGCCTCCGGCCGCAGTGATGACCAGCTCGTCCGGACGGTAGTACCGGCGGTAGTGCTCCCACACGGAGTCGCGGGCGACCGCTCGGATGGCGGAGGGCGTTCCGCCAATGGGGCGGCCCAGCGGGTGCGTACCCAGCACGGCCGCCACAAAGTTTTCGTGCGCCACGTCCGTGGGGTCATCGCTGTCCATGGCGATTTCCTCAAGGATGACATCGCGCTCCTGCTCCATTTCGGCGGGATCCAGGACAGCGCCGGTAATCATGTCCGCGATGACATCGATGGCCATGGGCAGGTCCGTGTCCAGGACCCGCGCGAAGTAGCAGGTGCTCTCCTTGGCCGTGGCGGCGTTGGATTCCCCGCCCACCTCGTCGAACGCCGAAGCTATTTCCAGGGCGGTACGGCGCTTCGTGCCCTTGAACAGGAGGTGCTCGAGGAAGTGTGTGGAGCCGTGCTGGCCCGGGGCCTCATCGCGGGACCCCACCCCCACCCAGAAACCAATTGTTGCCGAGCGCTGGCCCGGCATAGCCTCGGTAAGGACCCGCACGCCGCCGGGGAGCACCGAACGCCTGACAACGGAGCCGCCGTCGGATCCGTGGACGAGTGTGTTACCGGGGTGGTTCTGCTCAAGCGGCAGGGGTACAACAGTCATTGAGGCCTTTCAAAAGGGGCAGCCGGGATCTGGCTGCCATCGTAACAGCGGCGGGGCCGGTGAATCATCCACCGCCCCCGCCGATTCATGCTCTGTGGTGCAGGCTCCGAATTACTCGGAGTCTGCGGCGCCCTCAGCGGCAACTGAAGCGTGAACGCGCTCGGTCTCGCCGGCGCCTTCCTCTTCAGCCACTACGGGGGACAGCGACAGCTTGCCGCGGTCATCAATCTTGGTGATTTCCACCTGGATCTTCTGACCGACGGATACAACGTCGTCAACGTTGTCCA
>DATFAE010000243.1:0-1922 GCA_035254945.1 Arthrobacter sp.
CGGGAAGTTCGTCTTGGGCCAGGAGCCAGTCCACGCCTTCGGCGGATGTGGTGATGCCCAGCCGGGCAGCGCGGGCGAGCCCGTCGGAGGCGGGGTCGACGCCGATCATGTATTTGACCTCGAGGTTTTTGCTGCGGCGCATGATTTTGAACATCAGGTCGGTGCCGATGTTTCCTGAGCCGACAATGGCGGCTGTTTTCTTTGCCATGGGGGTCCTTAGTCTGTGAAGTGGATAGTCAGTGAGCCAAGCGCTCCGAAGTCCGCAACGGCTGTGCTGCCTGCGGTGACGGCTTCGGCTTTGGTGAATGAGCCGGGCAGGATCAGCTGACCGGCTTCCAGGGCGACGCCTTGTTCACCGAGGACGTTGGCGAGCCAGGCAAGGGGTGCTACCGGGTTCCCCATGACGTCGGCGCCGGTTCCGGAACCGGTGACCACGCCGTCGATGACAAGTGAGCACCTGGTTTCGAGCAGCGCGGAGGGATCAAGGTCCAGCGGTTCTGCACCGACAGCAATCGCTCCGCAGGACGCGTTGTCTGCGACGGTGTCCACCAGCTTAATGTCCCAGTCCATGATGCGTGAATCGATGATTTCGATGGCTGGGTAGATGGCTTCGATGGCGGCGGCAGCCTGCTCAACGGTAACGCCGGGGCCTTGGAGTTTTTCCTTCAGGACGAAACCGAATTCGGGCTCCACCTTGGGCTGGATGAAGGCTGATGCAGGGACATCGGCGCCGTCGCCGTAGACCATGTCTTCGAAGAAGAATCCAAAGTCGGGCGAGTCAACGCCGAGCTGTTTCTGCATGGCCAGGGAGGTCAGTCCGACCTTGCGGCCGCCCAGCACCCGTCCGGCTGCAGTGTGATGGTCCAGCTGGACGGTTTGCACGTAGTAGGCATCCGCCAGGGTCAGTCCTTCGAACCGGTTCCGCAGGGGGGCGATCGGGGTGAGGGATTCTGTGGCGGCCAGCAGGTCCTGAGCGAAGTGGGCCAACTGTTCCCTGCGGTTGCGGACTGGATCGGTTCCGGAGATGCCGGTGTCAGTTACGGGATTTGTTTGGTTTGTCATTAGCGCAGTACCGCCGTCGTCACTGCGAATCCGGCGATGTATTCCTTAATCGGTTTGTAGAACTCATAGGTGATCTCGTAGTTGCCGCAGGCCCGCAGGGCTGAGTAGGCGGCTACCCAGGTGCGGACTTCGTGGGAGGAATGCCCGGCCACCCGGTTCATTTCCTCGGGGTCGTACGCGTCAAAGCCGGAGACGTCGCCGGAGCGGCACACGTCAAGGAACGCCTGGTCCCATTCGGGGTTCAGGTCCATGATGTCGGCTTCGCCGCGGGCGAAGGCTTCTGCTGTGGCGATCGTGCGTGCCTGGCGCGCCGCGCGGGCTTCCGGGGTGGGGTGGCGGCCGTCGGTGAGGAGCTGGCGCTGTTCCTCGGTGGCGGTGGCGATCTGAGGAACCGGCGGGTCGTGGGAGAGTCCGCCGGAACCGATGAACAGGATTTTCTTGTCGGAGTTTTTGAAGTACTCGCCCACGGCGGTTCCGAATTGGCGCACACGGCGCACCTTGGAAAACGGCGGCGCGACTGAGTTGATGAAGATCGGGATAAGGGGTTTGGCGGCAGCATCGCCGTCGTACAGGATCTCCATGGGCTGGACTGCGCCGTGGTCGACTTCCATCTGGCGGGAGATGGCTGTGTCGATGTCCTGGTCGATGACGTACTGGGCGAGCTCTTCTGCGATCTCGGTGGGGACCACCAGCTTGCCGGAGAAGGAATCGTAGTCGCCGGTTCCTTGGGCTTCGTAGCCGATGCAGAACGGGGGCATCAGGTCGTAGAAGAATCCGTTGTAGTGATCAGGGCCGAAGTTAACAACGAGGTCCGGGTCGAAATCCTTGACGAAGGCGCGGGCGTGGTTGAAGGCTGATTC
>DATFAE010000244.1:0-29054 GCA_035254945.1 Arthrobacter sp.
CTTGTCCATAAGCCACATCGCCAGGAGAAGCGAGTCCGTGGTCATAAGGAACGCAATCAGATACGCCCAACCTGTCATCCAACCCACGGCAATCTCCTGACCTGGTAAGCCCCAGCCACTCGATTGACCTCAAGTGTGGCATGGAAAAGCCCAGGATGGAACGGCTGCAAAGTGGCAGCCAGGAGCGCGGCCCCAGCGCCGTCAGGCGGGGTGCAGGACGCCGCTGCCGGCAGCGTGGAAAAGCGCTGCCAGCCGGCCGTGCGCCTTGGTTTCCAGGTTCAGCCTGTGGGTGAGCTTCTCAACCCTGTCAGACAGTTCGGCGCCCACCGGCAGGCGGTCCCCGGGCCAGCTGGAGGACTCCTTGGAGTCCGCCAAAGCCTCTGCCAAAGCCCTGGCTGCTGCCCGGACCTTGAGCGAGTGGAAGTACAGCCGCAGCAGTGCCCGGCTCTTGTCCGTGCCCGCCCGCAGGAGTTCCCGCATCCGTGACGGACGGTCCGCCGGGGCGTGCCCGATGCTGATGTGTCCCATGTGGCTTCCCGCCTTCCGCAAGCCGTCCAACTTCCGGCCGGGATCCGTCGAGGCCCTCCGGCGGGAAGTTGCTGCCTGTTTCGAGTGTCCCGGGCGTTCCTCAACGTCTGCCCAAGCCAATGCCAAGATTGGCTCAAGATCGGCAGCCCCGGGCGGTGCAGGCGCGGCCTCCGGAAACCGCTGGCTGTTAAACCAAGTAAGTGAGGCACATGACAATGCCCGGCGCGCCTTAATACGGTAGAAGTAGAGCTATGCCTTCCATGCCCGATAAGCGCCGCGCCGTTGTAATAGAGGACGATCCGGACATCCGTGGGCTGCTGGTACGGATCCTGGTCAAGCAGGGTTTCGAGGTCTCCGAAGCCGATTCGGGCCTGCCGGGCGTGGAACTCGTCCGGAGTGTCAAACCCGACCTGGTCACGCTGGACCTGAACCTCCCCGACCTGGACGGGCTGGAGGTCTGCAAGCTCCTGCGCGAATTCTCTGACGCCTTCATCGTGATGCTCACCGCCCGGGCAGATGAACTGGACAAGCTCACGGGCCTGGACAACGGCGCCGATGACTACATCAGCAAGCCGTTCAGCCCACGTGAGCTCCAGTCCAGGATCAATGCCCTGTTCCGGCGCCGCCAGTCCCCCACCGTGGATACCGCAGCGCGCAGCGAGCTCGAACGCGCCACCGAGGTCCAGCAAAGCCTGCTGCCCAAGGAGGACGTCCGGGTGGAAGGCTACGACCTGGCCGGCGTCTTCCGCCCCTCCCGCAGCGTGGGAGGTGACTTCTACGACTGGTACCGGACCCCCGACGGACTGCACCTGACCTTCGCCGATGCCATGGGCAAGGGCATGGGCGCAGCGCTCATCGCCGCCACGGTCCGCGCCGTGATGCGGTCCATGGGACACCGGCAGGACCTGGACGGAGGCTTCGCCTCCGCCAGCCAGGCCATCGCCACCGACCTGGATTCCTCCAACTCGTTTGTCACCCTTTTCCATGCACGCCTGGACGCCGCGTCAGGCACAGTCAGCTATGTCGACGCCGGACACGGCCTCGCGCTGCACGTCACGGCGGGCGGCGACGTGCACCGGCTCCCCTCCGGCGGTCCGCCCGTCGGGGCCTGGGCCGGCAGCACCTGGCCCCAATCCTCCATGGACCTGGCCCCCGGGGACTCCCTGGTGGTGGTCAGCGACGGCGTCCTGGACGTCTTTGATTCCGTCGAGGCCTTCACGGAAGCCGTGTTCAACGCGGCGCACGGGCAGGCCTCCGCCCAGTCCGCCAGCGACGCCATCCTCGCGCTCGCCCCCGCGGAGTCCGCCGAGGACGACGTCACTGTTGTGGTGGTGCGCCGCCTGCTCGAAGGAGCCGCAGCATGACCCGCTTCTGGACCCGCCTGGTGGTGGTTCTCACCGTCATCTTCGGCCTGAACTACGTGGCCTGGCGGTGGGCGGCCTCACTCAACTGGGAGGCCTGGTGGATCGCAGTGCCCCTGGTGGTGGCAGAGACCTACAGCCTGATCGACGTGATGCTGTTCGGCATGACCGTGTGGAAACTGAAGATCCGCAAGGGAGCCCCGGCGCCGCCCCGCGATGCCACCGTTGACGTGTTCATCACCACGTACAACGAAGATCCGGACATGGTCATGACCACCGCCCTGGCCGCCCAGAAGATCCGGCACCCGCACAGCACGTGGATCCTCGACGACGGCGCCCGGCCGGAACTCAAGGCACTCGCCGAAGAGCACGGCCTGGGTTACGTCACGCGCAGTGAGGACTGGACAGCCAACGTGCCGCGCCACGCCAAGGCCGGCAACCTGAACAACGCCCTCATGGTTACCCACGGCGAATTCCTGCTCATCCTGGACGCGGACCAGATCCCCGAACCGGACATCCTGGAAAAGACCCTGGGCTACTTCAACAACCGCCGCGTGGCCCTGGTCCAGACCCCGCAGTACTTCAGCAACGTCCCTGCGGACGATCCCCTGGGCAGCCAGGCGCCCCTGTTCTACGGCCCCATCCAGCAGGGCAAGGACGGCTGGAACGCGGCCTTCTTCTGCGGCTCTAACGCCATCCTGCGCCGGGAGGCCCTGATGCAGCTGGGCCTTGTGGGCTACGTCAGGGAAACTGAAAAGAGCATCCGCCGCGCCCTCGCCGCCTCGCGGTCCGCCATCAGCAAGGCCCGGAAATCGGCCGACGTCGGCACTCCCCTGGTTGCCGACGTGCTGGACGAGGTGGAGGCCGCTACCCGCGAAGCCCAGGAGCAGCTGGAGGCCGGCGAACCGCTGAGCGAGATCACCTACCGGGTCCGGCGGCGCGTCGACGCAGCGGTGCAGACCCTGGTCCAGGCTGACGTCTCCGCGCTGCAGGCAGACCTTGAAGAGATCGCCGCCATGGAACTTGCGCATGTGGGCGACGCCGGGGTCCCGGTGGTTGCCGACGACGCCGTCCAGCGCATGTCAGCCCGGGACTGGTCGCCGCTGGGCGCACTGGAGTCCGTGCAGGCTGTCCTGGACGCCCTGAACATCGAACGGAACGACGAAGCCCAGCCGGTCATGCCGCTGGCCACCATCTCCGTCACCGAGGACATGGCCACGGCCATGCGGATGCACGCCATGGGCTGGGAAAGCGTCTACCACCACGAAATCCTCGCCTACGGCCTGGCGCCTGAAGACATCGCCACCATGCTGACCCAGCGGCTCCGCTGGGCACAGGGCACTATCCAGGTCCTGCTCCGCGAAAACCCGCTGGTCCAGAAAGGCCTGAAAATCGGCCAGCGGCTGATGTATTTCGCCACCATGTGGACCTACCTCAGCGGGTACGCGGCGGTCATCTACTTCGCCGCCCCCATCATCTACCTCCTCCTGGGCATCCTGCCGGTCACCAGCCTTAGCTGGGACTTCTTCGCCCGGTTCATCCCGTTCATGATCGCCAACCAGCTGCTGTTCGCCGTTGCCGGCCGCGGGATCCCCACCTGGCGCGGCCAGCAGTACAGCCTGGCGCTGTTCCCCACCTGGATCAAGGCGTGCTCGACGGCGGCCCGGAACGTCTGGTTCGGCCGACCCCTGGGGTTCGCCGTCACCCCGAAGGCCCGCCAGAGCGGCGGTCCCAGCTGGAGCCTGATCCGCCCCCAGATTGTGGTCTCCGCGCTGCTGGCGATTGCCGCCGTCGTGGGCATCATCCGCCTCACCACCGGACTGGCCGAGCCGCTTGGCACGCTGGTGAACGTGGCCTGGGTTATTTTTGACCTGGTGGTCATGAGCATCCTGGTTCGCGCCGTTCTGTACACGGGGTTCGAACCCGCTGTTGACGTAGAGGCTGGAGAGAGGAAACCCGATGGAGTTTAGTTACGAGGTCAAGGATTCGTACGCGGAGGTCAAAGCGGACGGGCGGCTGAACATGGTGTCTGCACCCAAGCTCCGCGAATTCGTCACCGACGTGATCGCCGGCGGCTCCTCCAGGATCGTGGTGAACCTGGAGAACACCGCTTTCATGGATTCTTCCGGACTGGGGGCCCTGATCGGCTGCCTCAAGGCCGCCCGGCAGGCGGGCGGGGATCTTCGGATTGCTGCCGTCCAGCCGCAGGTGAAAATGGTGCTGGAGCTGACCAGCATGGACCGGGTCCTCACCTCATACGCCTCCGCAGAGGAGGCGTTCAGCAATGACTGACGTCCTGGCCCACCGCAGCTTCCGGGGATTGGCAGACGCCGAGGCCATCGAGTCCGTCCACAACGAGCTGGATGGCCTGTGGGAGGACGCACCATTTGTCCAGGATGTTGACCAGATGACGTTCACTACGGCCGTCATTGAATCTGCCTCCAACATTGTCCGGCACGCGGAGCCGGCCAAGGCACAAACACCCGTGGAACTGGGCGTGGACATCAGCGTCCAGCCAACGCTGTTGCGGGCCAAAGTCAGCGCATTTCATGCGAAGCCCCCCTACGGCCCGCTGGAACCCGGGGTTCCGGATGACGAGTCCGAGTCCGGGCGCGGGCTGGCCCTCATCCAGGCGCTGGTCACCACGGTGACGTTCGAACGCCAGGACGGCACCAACACGTGGGTCCTGACCAGGACGTCACAGGACTGAACCTCGCAATCAGGGCAAAAGACAGGCCCCCGCGCCCGGATTTTGCCCTAACCCGTCTGCACTTACGGCGCGATAAGCACCGAAACCGTGGCACCGCCGCCGGACGTTTCGCTGATCCGCAGCTCGCCGCCGTGGGCCTCGGCAATCCGCTGGCAGGTAGCCAGGCCGAGCCCTGATCCGGGGCCGTCGCCCTTCCGGTGAAGCCGTACCAGCGGCTCCACCACCCGCTGCCTGTCACCGGCGTCGATCCCCCTGCCGTTGTCCGCGACGGTCACGGTGGTTCCGTTGTCACCGGCCACCGCGCTGACGCTGACCCGCAGCGCGCGTTCGCGGCTGCCGTAGTTCAGCGAGTTGGCCAGGAGGTTCTGCAGCAGGGTCCTCAGCTGCGCCCGGTCTGCCACCAGGCCGGCGTCGTCGCAATAGATGCCGCTTGCGTCCCCGAGGTCCAGGCCCAGGTCACCTGCGGCCTCGGCTGTGACGGCCAGCAGCGAGAGCCGCTCCCGGCGCAGCGTCCCGCCCACCCTGGAGTAGTCCAGGACGTCTTCAAGGGTCCCCAGCATGCGGCGGCCGCTTCCGCCGATCAGCTCCAGATATTCGGCCGCCGGGCTGCCCGGTGGCAGGTCGGGGTCATCCTCCGCCAGCTCCACATAGCCCAGGATGGTGGTCAGCGGGATCCGAAGGTCGTGGCTGACGCGTCCCGCGAACTCCCCCAGCACGGCGTTGCTGCGGCGCAGTTCCGCCAGCGCATCGCTGAGCTGCAGGGTGCGGTGCTGGAGTTCCAGCAGCTCCACCACCTGATGGGCCAGCACTTCGAGCATGGCGATCTGCTCCCGCTCCGGGGCCGCCGGCTGGTCGGAAAAGACGCAGAGCGAACCCAAGGTGAATCCAGTGGCGGTCTCCAGCGGGATGGAGGCATAAAAGCGGACGTTGGCGATTTCCCCGGTCACAAACGGATTCCCGGCGAACCTGGGGTCCCGGGACGCGTCGCGCACCACCGTGGTCTCCCCGCTGAGGAAGACCTTCGCGCACATCGAGTCCTCGCGGGCGCAGGCGGCGGGGGCAACCCCTGATGCCGCAATCTGGAGCTGCTGGTTCTCGGTAATGATGTTGACCACGCTGTACGGCACGGCACACAGCCGGGCAGCGAGCCGCACCAGGTTGTCCAATGCGCCCCTCGCCTGCGCGTCGGTCAGCACCGGCACTTCGCCCGCCCCGGCAGGCATCAACCCGTATTCCCGCAGGCCAAGCGCGCGCGCAGCATCCTGATCGGTCAGCATTTGCATAGCCGCCCCGTCCGTATTCATGTTGATTCCCCAGCATTCCGACACAAGCACGAGGCTCTTCCGCGATGATACCGGCTCGGCCCGGCGGCTGCTGTAGTCTCTTGACACCACCCACACCGTCCGCTTCAATATTACGTATGCTGAAATAACAGTTCCATGATGTGGAAGCTTCGAGTTGACAGGGCCGCTTGGTCCACTGTGCCGAAGCCGCCGGAAGACCGGCCCTCCGCATAGCCGTCACCATGGATGCCAGCACTGCAATGAGGAAACAGCCAGCATGAAGCTTGCCGAATTCAACAGCGCGGACACGGCTGCGGCCGACGCCGCACTGAGACCCTGCATCGACGTCGACCGCTGGGTTGGCGCCATCACCGCGGCCCGCCCGTTCGACTCCCGGGCCGCGCTCCTGGGCTTTGCAGCCGAGGCCGCGGCGCCCTTCACGGCCGCCGAGGTTGAGGCAGCCATGGCGCACCACCCCCGCATCGGCGAGCGGCCCACCGCCGGCACCGCCGAAGCCTCCATGTCCCGCTCGGAGCAGTCCGGCGTGGACCCCTCCGAGAACGGGACCGCCTCGGCGCTGGCAGCAGGCAACCGCGCCTATGAGGAAAAGTTCGGCAGGGTCTTCCTGATCCGCGCTGCCGGACGGACCGCCCCCGAAATCCTGGCGGCACTCGATGCCCGGCTCACCAACTCACCGGCCGAAGAAGACGCCATCGTCGCCCAGCAACTGCGCGAAATCGCCCTGCTGCGCCTTGAAGGAGTGATCAGCGAATGAGCGTTTCCCACGTCACCACCCACGTCCTGGACACCGGCGCCGGGCGCCCGGCGGCGGGGGTCGCCGTCGTCCTTTTCCAGCACGACGGCGGCACCTGGCACCAGCTCGCCGCCGCAGCCACCGACGCGGACGGCCGTGCGAAGGACCTCGGGCCCGAGCAGCTGGCGCCCGGGCGGTACCGGCTCAACTTCGGCACCGGCGACTACTACGCCGCCTTGGGCACGGCCACGTTCTTCCCCGAGGTGGACCTGGTCTTTGAGGTGACGGGGGCGGAGCACTACCACGTGCCGCTGCTATTGAGCCCGTTCGCCTACTCCACGTACCGCGGCAGCTGACGCGGCGGTGCGCCGGGCCGGGTGCGCCGGGCCGGGTGCGCCAACCCAATTGCGTGACTTTTGGCGGGACCGGACATCCCGCGCCCGGAACGGCGGGGGCCGGAGGGCCTGCGCCGGTCAAAAGTCACGCATTCCGGTCGGAAACGCCGCCCCGCGGGCCCGGCAGTAGGCTTGATGGCATGGCTTTTGAAGAAAACCCCGCTGAACGCCGCGAGGTCACCGTCCGCCGGGCACCCAAATATGTGCCCTTCCTCATCCTCGGTGCCCTGGTGGGCGTCGCAGTGGCTGCGGTCGTCGCGTACGGGCTCCCCGGCGATGAGAGCTTTGACCGCGGCTCGGTGTTCGGGTTCTTCCTGGTGATGTTCGGCGCCGGTGGGGCGATTCTGGGCGCCGTGGCAGCCCTCATCCTTGACCGGCGCAGCGTCAAGCGCCAGCAGCGCGCCATCGTCGAGGCTGTCCCGGACCCGGAACAGGACGCCGGCGCATAAGTCCGTGGCCAGTCACAAACGCCGCCGCGGAAAAGTCTTACCCCATGTCGTGAGATAATCGACCAGTGGCACGCGGCGATGGAAAACTTTCTCATGATCTTCTCCCTGGCGAAAAAGGCCCTCAGGACGCATGTGGCGTCTTCGGGGTCTGGGCACCAGGTGAAGAAGTAGCAAAACTCACCTATTACGGGCTGTATGCACTGCAGCACCGCGGTCAGGAGTCGGCTGGTATTGCCACCAGCGACGGCAAGCGGATCAACGTCTACAAGGACATGGGGCTCGTTTCCCAGGTCTTTGACGAAACCACGCTGAACACCCTGACCGGGCACCTGGCGGTGGGACACTGCCGCTACTCCACCACCGGAGCCAGCCACTGGGCCAACGCCCAGCCCACCCTGGGCGCTACCAGCACCGGAACCGTGGCCCTGGCGCACAACGGCAACCTGACCAACACCGCCGATCTCAATGCCATGATCCTGGAGCGCAACGGCGGCCAGCTCAGCGGCGAAATGAAGCAGGGCAACACCTCGGACACCGCGCTGGTCACGGCGCTCCTGGAAGGCGAAGAGGGCAAGACCCTCGAACAGACCGCCACCGAACTCCTGCCCAAGATCAAGGGCGGATTCTGCTTCGTCTTTATGGACGAAGGCACCCTCTACGCCGCCCGCGACACCTACGGCATCCGCCCGCTGGTGCTGGGCCGGCTGGAGCGCGGCTGGGTGGTCGCCTCCGAGCAGTCCGCCCTGGCCACCGTGGGCGCCAGCTTCATCCGCGAAATCGAGCCGGGCGAATTCATCGCCATCGACGAAGACGGCGTGCGTTCCCAGCGCTTCGCGGAGCCGACGCCGGCTGGCTGCGTTTTCGAATACGTCTACCTTGCCCGCCCGGACGCCGCCATCGCCGGCCGCTCCGTGTACGAATCCCGCGTGGAGATGGGCCGCCAGCTGGCCCGCGAAAACACACAGGAAGCGGACATCGTCATCCCCGTCCCGGAATCCGGCACGCCTGCCGCCGTGGGCTACGCCGAGGAATCCGGCATCCCGTTCGCGCACGGCTTCGTCAAGAACTCCTACGTGGGCCGCACGTTCATCCAGCCCTCGCAGACGCTCCGCCAGCTGGGCATCCGGCTCAAGCTGAACGCGCTTGAGTCCGTGATCCGCGGCAAGCGCGTGGTAGTGGTGGATGACTCGATCGTCCGCGGCAACACCCAGCGCGCCATCGTCCGGATGCTCCGCGAGGCCGGCGCCGCCGCCGTCCACATCAAGATCTCGTCCCCGCCGGTCCAGTGGCCGTGCTTCTACGGCATCGACTTCGCCTCCCGTGCGGAGCTGATCGCCAACGGCGCCACCATCGAGGAAATCTCGCAGGCCATCGGCGCCGACTCGCTGGCGTACATCTCCGAAGACGGCATGATCGGAGCCACCCAGCAGCCCCGCGAACGCCTCTGCACCGCCTGCTTCACGGGCAAGTACCCCATCGAGCTTCCGGGCTCGGACAAGCTGGGCAAGAACCTGCTGGAGCGCACCGACCTCGGCGGCCTCACGCCGTCGCCCTCCGCCCTCCCCGGTGCCACGGCCGCCCTCGCGGCGCCCGCCGTCGATGACGACGAGGACCCGGCCGAGAAGTCCGGCGCCACCGGCTGCGACCCCGGGCCGGATGCCGAGTTCGAGAACCTGCTGACCGAAGCCGACCTTGTGCCAGACGTACACGCCACCACCACCGGCGCTGACAAGAAAGAGTCCGTATGACTTCCGCAACCCCCGCCGCCGGTAACGCCCCACACAGTGCCGCGGGCATCACCTATGCCTCCGCCGGTGTTGACGTCGAAGCCGGCGACCGCGCCGTCGAGCTGATGAAGGGTGCCGTGAAGGCCACCCACAACTCCTCCGTGATCGGCGGCGTCGGCGGCTTCGCCGGACTGTACGACGTCTCCAGGCTCCTGACCTTCAAGCGCCCGCTGCTGGCCACGTCCACCGACGGCGTGGGGACCAAGGTTGCCATCGCCCAGGCCATGGACATCCACGACACCATCGGCTTTGACCTGGTGGGCATGGTGGTGGACGACATCGTGGTGGTGGGCGCCGAGCCGCTCTACATGACCGATTACATTGCCTGCGGCAAGGTTGTCCCCGAGCGCATCGCGGACATCGTCCGCGGCATCGCGGCAGCATGCTCCGTTGCCGGCACTGCTCTGGTGGGCGGCGAAACGGCCGAGCACCCCGGCCTGCTGGGCGAGCACGAATACGACGTCGCCGGTGCCGCCACGGGCGTTGTTGAAGCCTCGGAACTGCTGGGCCCGGACCGCGTCCGCGCCGGTGACGTGGTGATCGGCATGGCCTCCTCCGGCCTGCACTCCAACGGCTACTCCCTGGTCCGCCGCGTCATCAACCACGCCGGCTGGGCGCTGGACCGCCAGGTCTCCGAGCTCGGCCGCACCCTGGGCGAGGAACTGCTGGAGCCCACCCGCGTCTACGCCGCTGACTGCCTGGACCTGGCGCGCACGTTCCCCGTGAGCGGCTCCGCCGGAAGTGCAGCCGTGCACGGCTTCAGCCACGTCACCGGCGGCGGCCTCGCGGCCAACCTTGCGCGCGTGCTTCCGCAGGGCCTGGTGGCCACGGTTGACCGCTCCACCTGGGAGCTGCCGGCCATCTTCAAGCTGGTTTCCGAGCTGGGCAACGTCCCGCTGGCCGACCTGGAACGCACCCTGAACCTCGGCGTGGGCATGGTCGCCATCGTGTCCGCCGAGGCTGCCGACGCCGCCGTGGCGCGCCTCAACGACCGCGGCCTGCCGTCATGGATCATGGGCACAGTCACGGCCGACTCGGACTCCATCCTCAAGTCAGGCCCGGACTACGTCCAGGGCGCCAAGGGCGTCGACGGTGGCGCTGTCCGCCTGGTCAACGCCTACGCCTAGCCACCGCGGAAGTGATGGGCGCCGTCACTGCACTTCGATGACGCCCATCATGCCCAGGTCCTCGTGGTCGAGGATATGGCAGTGGTAAACGCTGCGTCCCTTAAAGGTCTTGAAGGCCACCCTGACCTTCACCCGCCCGTTTGCCGGGACGTTGACAACGTCCTGCCAGATGGCTTTGGCCGTTCCCTGGCCGTCCTGCTCGATGATTTGCATCGGCCAGACGTGCAGGTGGAACGGATGGTCCATGGGGCTGGTGTTGATCAACGTCCACTCCTCGACGTTACCGGCTGCCACTGCTATGTCGGTCCTTTCGGCGTTGAATTCCCTGCCGTTGAGGGTGAAACGCATCATGCCTGCGCCCATCCCCATTCCCCCGCCCATTCCGACAGCCAGGACGATCTGCCGGCGGGCTGCGACTGCGGACAGCCGCAGGTCGCCCGGCCCCTCAAACGCGGGCAAGGCCGACGGCGGTGCGGCCGGTCCGCCGGACACCCGGAGAGTGGCCAGTGCGGCACCGTCGGGCTGCTCGGCAGGGTTCTGCGCTCCTGACCCCGGGCCCATCATGCCCGGCATGCTGCCCCGATTCTGGTGCAGCGCCCGCAGCACGGACTCTCCGGTTGCCGTTGTGACCAGCAGGTCTGCCCGGTTTCCAGGCGTGAGTAGCAGTTCCTCAAGGTTCTCCGGTTCCTGGAAGCGGCCGGAGTCCAGGCCCAGAAGCTGCAGCTGCTGTCCGTCGAGCCGGATCCGCAGATACCGTGACACACACGCGTTGACAATGCGCCACCGTTCCCGCTCTCCGGGCCGGGCGCTGAGTTGAGGGTTGCTTTGGCCGTTGACCAGGACCAGTTCACCCTCCCGGCCCATCATCCGTTCCATCGGGCTGGCCGCTGCGATGTTTCCCAGCCCGTCCAGGGTGGTGTCGGAGATGACCAGCACCCGCTCCACACTGGCCCCAACGGGCTCCGGGTCCTCGACGATGATCGCCCCGAAGAGGCCGGCGAACATCTGATCGGCCACCATGCCGTGGTGGTGCGGGTGATACCAGTACACGCCCGGAGGATGATCCCTGGGAAGTCTGTACTCGTAGTCGAATGTGCCCCCCGGTTCCACCGACATCAGGACGTTATCCCCGTTGCCCTCGGGGGAGACGTGGAGCCCGTGCACATGCAGGTTGGTGGCAGTGTCCAGGTTGTTGACGAGTTTTACCTTCAGGACGTCGCCTCCGCGCAGCCGAATTGTCGGGCCGGGAGAGTGTCCGTTGTAGCCGAGGGCTGTGGCCTGCCGGCCAGCTACCGGTATCAGTCCGGGTGCAGCCTCGAGGCGGAGCGCCAGCTCGCCGTCCAGGCTCCGTTCCTCGGGAGGTTGGGACAGACCGCCTCCGCTGACCGGGCCAGGGGCGGAGTTCCCCAGCGTCCAGATCAGGCCGGCCCCGCCTGCAGCCGTTCCCGCGATGCCCAGTCCGCCCAGAAGCAGCGCCTTGCGGCGGCTGATGGGCCGCACTAAGGACCCTCACCAAGCACCCGAAGGTGTTCGTGGTACTGATCAGCAGTCAGCTCGCCTTTCGCAAACCGCTCGTCGAGGATTTGGCGGGCCCTGCCGGTCCCCGTCGGAGGAAGACCGCCGGGAGCTCCTGGCCCGTCATCCCGTCGGAGGCCGCCGCGGGAGACCCGCACGGCCAACAGCACCAGCAACACGATCCCGATGAGCAGGAGCGGTCCCCAGAGCCACATCCACCACATGCCTTGTCCGTAGCCCCATCCCATGACAGGCGCCCTTTCGCTCACGGCAGCTAATATCCCCATTCTTGGCGCGTCGTGGACAGGTGGGCAGAGTCGGAGGTCCCGGTCCGGCCGCCCCACGAGGGGATGGAGTCAAACCTCCAGCAGGCTGAAGACGCCGCCCTGCGGATCCTTGAGGGTAGCCGTGGCACCGGGCGCGTCGGGGTCTGAAACGTCGGGTTCGATCAGCACTTCCGCCCCGGCCGCCACCGCCTTCCGGACAGTCTCAGCAACGTCGGTGGCGCCGAAGTAGATCTGCCAGCCGGCCTCATCCTCAGCCGCGGCGATCCCGGCCACCTCCGCGCCGGACACCATCAGCGTGGTGTACGTGCCGCCGTCGTCCTGGGGATACTCGGTGACATCGTGGCCGAAGAGCTGCTGGAAAAATCCGACGGCGGCCTGCGGCTCGGGCGTGAGCAGTTCCGCCCACGACAGCGCACCGGGCTCGTTGTAACGCCCTGCGCCCGTGTGCGTCCCGGGTTGCCAAACACCCGTGGTGCCGCCGCCCGGCGGGTCGATGAAAGCCATTACTCCCGTGTCCGCCACCTGCTCCGGTCCGTACTGGACGGCGCCGCCCAGGTGCACGGCCTCATCAGCGATCGCCTTCGCGTCGTCGGCCGCCAGGTAAATGTTCCACTGGGCCTGGGTGCCAAGAGACTCCTGGTGCGGGTTCTGCGGCGCGATGGTAGCCACGAGGTCCTCGCCAAGGAAGGCTTTGGCATAGCTCCGGCCGTCCGGAGTGGGCAGGTCCTCGAACCGCCAGCCAAAAACTGCACCATAGAAGCTTTTCGCCGCCGCAACATCGCGGGTCTGGACATCCGCCCAGCAGGGCTCGCCGTGCCGGTACGTGGGTGAACTGGAGTTTCCGGGCATGGAGCTTTCCTTCCGCAGCGGCACCGCGCGAACGTACACTTGCGGCCCTGGAAAGTGGGGCCGCAAGTGTACGTTCGCGCCTCAACACCACCAGTCAACACCAAAAAGCCCGCTGCCTGCACCGGGTGTCCGGTGCAGGCAGCGGGCTCAATAACTGAGGTCAGCACGTATGGGCTGAGGTAAACGCTGTATAGCTAAGCCAGCACCGGGTCCGCCCGGATCCTGGGTGCTGCAAAAGAAGCGCTGTACTGACGGATAAGAAGCGGCGTCCGATCGTACTGCGGCGTCACCATGCCCGGGCGCCTTGCGGCAACACCGGTCAGCGACAACTAGCCGATCCGACGGCTATCTACGTCGTCGTCGTCTTCTTCCAAATCGTCCGCGTACTTATCCACATAAGCCGAATAATCCGGTTCAACCGGTTCATTCGCGAAATGGCTTGTGGCACGACTGCCCGGACCCGTCAGCTCACGCTGAAGTGCCGAATAGTCAGTGTTCGGGGAGTAGTACTTAATATCCCGAGCCTGCTTGGTAGCTTTTGCCTTTTGACGGCCGCGCCCCATGGCGTGACCCCCTTTTGTACTTGGACCGGAGGTGGTCACCTTGGCTATCGGTGAGGCCCCGGAATGTTTGGTCAATTTGTCGTACACCTAGATTACATGCTTTCGGCGGCCCCTGCTTGCCAGCAGCCACCCCCGGAGGGCATGTCGGGGACCTCCATCGGCGCGAACAACACGGCCCCCGGGTTTTTTGTTCGGTAGAGTCGCTTCATCAACTGCCGAACACCGGCCAACGGACCGGGCTATCCACCAAGGCAACGCAGGAGGGTGCACCCCAGTGAACCAAGAGGACGACGCCAAAGGATCCGGGGGCGGAGGCCAGGATTTCGCTGCCGGCCGAACCGTGCGCCCGGCCAAACCGGCTGCGCCGCCCACGGCAGGCCTGCCCCAGGTGCCACCGGCGGTGCCTCCGCGGGTTCCGCTCCCGGGCCTGCCTCCGGCGCCCCCTCCCCGCAAGCCGCGGCGTGTCGGGCAGACCGTCCTGAAGGCCGTTTTTGTGCTGGTCCTGGTAGGCGTGGTGGGCTCCCTCGTCTGGTTGGCACTGTGGCTCAGCGGCAACGGACAGAAGAGCGCAGATTCCGGCTCCGACGGTTCGGGCGTCATCGAAATTTCGCCCACCGCCCCGGCAAGCGCGCTGCCGCTGCCCCGCGACGGCGTGCCCCCGGCGGATTTCCGCGTCGGGGACTGCTTCAAGGACTTCGATCCCGAAGCATTGAAGTCCTCTGTTGTAGCCTGCGATACCGGCCACTCCGCCCAACTGGTGGCCATCTACCGCTACCCGGCTGGTGATTCCTACCCGGGCGGTGAAACCCTCAAGGCCAAGGCCCTGGAGGCCTGCCAGGCAGCCAAGCTCGCGCCGGCGGCCAATGACTTCACGCTGAATTTCCAGCGCGCCTATCCCAGCAGCACCAGCTGGGAGTCAGGTGACCGACGCGTGGACTGCTACGTCACGGCGCCCGGCGGGAATGTGATCACAACCAGCGTGCTGCCCTGACAGCGAGTGTTCTCCGGGTTGATCCCATCCGGGTAGCAGCAGGGAGCGTCGCCAGGCCTAGCCCTTCCGCCGGACCACCAGGCCAGCGCCGGCCGGAGCCCTGCCATCGGGCCCTGACGGCGCCTCCTGCCCTTCGACGGTGAGTTCGTCGACGTCGGCTGCCGCGTCCACCAGAACGGTGTCGCCGTCCATGATGCCACCGGCAAGAATGGCCCTGGCCAGACGGTCGCCGATCTCACGCTGCACCAGCCGCCGCAGCGGCCGGGCACCGTAGGCCGGATCGAAGCCGGCCAGGGCCAGCCAGGCACGGGCGCCTTCGGACACCTCAAGGGTGAGCCTGCGGTCGTGGAGCCGCCTGCCCAGCTCGGCCACCTGCAGTTCAACGATGTGCGCCAGCTCGTCCACGGTCAGCGCATCGAAGAGCACCACCTCGTCCAGCCGGTTCAGGAACTCCGGCTTGAAGGACGAATTGACGGTTGCCATGACGGCGTTGCGCTTGGCATCCGCGGAGAGCGTCGGGTCTACCAGGAACTGGCTGCCCAGGTTGGACGTCAGCACCAGGATGGCGTTGCGGAAGTCCACGGTGCGGCCCTGGCCATCGGTGAGGCGGCCGTCGTCGAGCACCTGCAGGAGGATGTCGAAGACCTCGGGGTGGGCCTTCTCCACCTCGTCCAGCAGGATCACGGAGTACGGCCGGCGCCGGACGGCTTCAGTCAGCTGGCCGCCTTCCTCGTAGCCGACATATCCGGGAGGCGCGCCGACGAGCCGCGCCACCGAGTGCTTCTCGCCATACTCGGACATGTCGATCCGGACCATGGCACGTTCGTCGTCGAACAGGAAGTCCGCGAGCGCCTTGGCGAGCTCCGTCTTGCCCACACCGGTGGGGCCGAGGAAGAGGAACGAACCGGTGGGCCGGTTGGGGTCGCTGATGCCCGCCCGGGCACGGCGCACGGCGTCGGCAACGGCCGTCACGGCTTTCGTCTGGCCGATCAGGCGCTTCCCGAGTTCCTCCTCCATGTGAAGCAGCTTCTGGCTTTCGCCCTGCAGCATGCGGCCGGCCGGGATGCCGGTCCAGGCGGAGATGACTTCGGCGATGTCGTCCGCGGTCACCTGCTCGGCCACCATCTGGCCCGATTTGTCCGTATTGGCTTCCTCCGCCGCGGCGGCGGCGTTCAGCTCGCGCTCCAGGGCAGGGATCTCGCCATAAAGCACACGGGACGCCGTTTCCAGGTCGCCTTCACGCTGCGCCTTGTCCGCGGTGGAGCGGAGCTCGTCCAGCTTCGCTTTGAGGTCCCCGACGCGGTTGAGGCCGGCCTTCTCGGCCTCCCAGCGGGCGTTGAGCGAGGAGAGCTCCTCGTTCTTGTCCGCCTTGTCCGCACGGATCGCGGCCAGGCGTTCCACGGACGCGGCGTCCTTCTCGTTCTCGAGGGCCAGTTCCTCCATGGTGAGCCGGTCCACGGCCCGCCGCAACTGGTCAATCTCCTCGGGTGCGGAATCGATCTCCATGCGCAGCCGCGAGGCCGCCTCATCTACGAGGTCGATCGCCTTGTCAGGCAACTGGCGTCCGGAGATGTAGCGGTTGGACAGCGTGGCGGCGGCCACCAGCGCCGAGTCCGCGATGGTGACCTTGTGGTGCGCCTCGTAGCGTTCCTTCAGGCCGCGGAGGATGCCGATGGTGTCCTCCACGCTGGGCTCGCCGACGTACACCTGCTGGAACCGGCGCTCCAAGGCCGGGTCCTTCTCGATGTTCTCGCGGTACTCATCCAGCGTGGTGGCGCCGATCAGGCGCAGCTCCCCGCGGGCCAGCATGGGCTTGAGCATGTTGCCCGCATCCATGGAAGATTCCCCGGTGGCCCCGGCGCCCACCACCGTGTGGATCTCGTCGATGAACGTGACGATCTGGCCTTCCGAGTTCTTGATCTCCTCCAGGACAGCCTTGAGCCGTTCCTCGAATTCGCCGCGGTACTTGGCGCCGGCCACCATGGACGCAAGGTCCAGGGCGATCAGGGTCTTGCCGCGCAGGCTTTCGGGGACGTCTCCGGCCACGATCCGCTGCGCCAGGCCCTCAACGACGGCGGTCTTGCCCACGCCGGGTTCGCCAATGATCACCGGGTTGTTCTTGGTGCGGCGGCTCAGCACCTGGATGATGCGCCGGATCTCCGTGTCGCGGCCGATGACCGGGTCCAGCTTCCCGGCCCGCGCCATCGCGGTCAGGTCCGTGCCGAACTTCTCGAGCGACTGGAAGGTGTTTTCCGGGTCAGGGCTGGTGACTTTGCGGTCGCCGCGGACACCCGGCAGCGCGGCGAGGAGCGCTTCATGGGAGGCCCCGGCGTCGCGCATTAACCGCCCGACGGCGTCACTCCCGGCGGACAGCCCCAGCAGCAGGACTTCGGTGGAGACGAACGTGTCGCCAAGCCTGTCGGCCTCGTTCTTGGCATTCTGGATGGCCTGCAGCGCCGGCCGCGACAGCTGGGCCTGCTGGGTGGAACTGCCCGACGTTGCCGGCAGCGCCTTGATGGCGCTGCTTGCCTGGACGCTGACGGCGTCCGGGTCGGCGCCGGTGGCGCGGAGGAGCGCGACGGCGACACCCTCACGCTGGTCCATCAGTGCCTTAAGCAGGTGGGCCGGTTCCACCTGGGGATTTCCTGCCGTGGAGGCGTTCATGGCTGCCGCCGAAAGGGCCTCCTGGCCCTTGGTGGTGAATTTGACGTCCAAAGAGAGCTCCTTCCGGGATGTGCATTCGCTAAGTTGAGTCTACTACGCTCAACTTTGGCTCCGGCAGTATCCGGCGCGATGTTTGCCCACAGCGAACCTCGTCACGGCTCCTGGCGAGGAAGCGCCGCCGGACCGCTGCCCTTGCACTGTACCCCCGCCGGGCGGATCGTCCTAGGGTCGGCGGGTGACCCGGGATCACAGGTCCGCCCAGGCACTCGAGCGGGGGATTGCCGCGCAACGGAAGTCGGCGGGTACGCCATGATCCCGGGCCGAAGTCCAGGCCGAGGACCTGGACGCGGACCTGCCCGGGTTGGAGAGCACCTTCGCTTAAACAATCCCGGGCGGGTGACTCCCCCAAGGAGCCACCCGCCCAAGGGCCTGCTTATGCCGATCGGCTCAGATCAGTTGTTGGATCCGCCAGGGGTGCGCGGCGATCCACAAGTGATGTTACTCGCCGCCGTGAACCGTGTCACGTAAATGACAAAACCAGTCAATTGCTCTTTGTGAGTTTCTCCAGAGCCGGCCACATCTGCGTCAGCGGGTGGCCGCACCCGGACAAAACTCAGGGATATCCGGCGGCGGGCGACTGCTCCACGTAATTAATGACCAGGAACTCCCCCACTGGGACGAGTTCCACATACCAGCGCGTGGGCTTGTCCCAGTCCTCCCAGGCGGCTCCAGCCTTGGCTCCGGCGGCAGGCCTGTAAACGGCATCGAACTTCAGGAAGGTGCCACTGTCCGTGGAACTGGAGTCGATCTCCTTCAACAGTTCGAACGAGCCGCGCTGCGCTCCGCCTGGCTCCTCCGCCAGGACACCCTGCAGCGCCTGGACGTTCATCCGCTCGACGGCTTCGAAGTACTGCTGCCAGGCAACGTCACTGTGGGTGGTGAAAATGGTGGCGGCGTACGCCTCGGCGTTTGCTGCAGCGAGCGTGCCCACGCATTCCGGCGGGACCACGCCGCCCGCCTGCCACGTGGACAGCACCTCGGACCCGGCGTTGAGCCACGCCCCGTAGGAATTCAGCACCCCGCCGATCGCTTCCTTGGGCGTCCCCAGCGGAATCCGGACCGGGCGGACGTCCTCCGGCCCCAGGAACGGGCAGTTGGCCGGAAGCAGGGAGACCGGGGTGGCCGGCACCGGAACAGGCGGCGGAGGTGAGGGGAAAAGGCTGCACCCGGCGAGTCCGGCCGCGAGCACCAACCCGGCCGCCGCCGTCGCAATTTTTCTGTTCCGTAACTTCACTGCACTCCCCCAACCTGTGGCCGACGCTGGTGCGCCGGCGCTGACCAGCCTAGCCAAGGCAGCGGCACGCAGGTTCAGTCCAGAGGATGATCTCAGGCCGGGTAGATGGAGACCGCGGCGGCCTTGACCACGAAGTACACCTGGAGGCCGGGCACAAGGCCCAGGTCCGCCGCGGCCTCCGGCGTGACGTCGGCGCTCAGCTGGCCGCCCGCTCCGGCGCGGACCCTGATCCTGTCCCCGTACGGCTCAAGATCCGCCACAGTGACGGCGAAGGAGTTCCGCGGGCTGCCGTGCGCCTCGGTGAGAAAAACGGAAACGGCCGACGGCGGAAAGACCGCCACCCCGGGCCCGCCTGCGGGAAGCTGCCCGGCCAGTTCGCCGAGCTGGCCGTTAATCTCCAGGCCGCCGGCACGCAACCCGTGACCGGTCAGGGTGCCGGGGACGAGGTTCAGCCCGGCAAGCCCGGCGGCGAAGCGGCTCCTCGGCAGCTGGAGGACCTCGCGTGCAGGACCCTGCTCGGCGATCCGGCCGTTCTCAAGGATCACCACCCGGTCCGCCAGCATCAACGCATCCAGGACGTCGTGGGTGATGATGACGGCGCGGCGGCCGGCCAGCACGCGCTTCAGCAGCCGTCGGAGGAGCGGGGCGGCATGGATGTCCAGGGCGGACATGGGTTCGTCCAGGAGCAGGAGTCCGGGGTCAGTGGCGAGCGCCCTGGCCACTGCCACGCGCTGGGCCTGCCCGCCGGACAGCTGAGCGGGACGGCGGGACGCCAGCTCCGTGGCCTCCACTTCGGCCAGCCACCGCAGGGCAGTCTTTCTGGCGTCGTGTTTGGATACACCGGCACTCCGCGGGCCGAACGCCACATTTTCCAGCACACTCAGGTGCGGGAACAGCAGGGCTTCCTGGGCCAGGAGGGCGGTGCCGCGGCGGTGCGGGGCGGTCCATTCGCCCCGGCCGCCGTCGAGGTTGAACAGGGTCCTGCCGTCCAGCTCGCCCTTGCCGGAGTCCGGATGCACCAGGCCGGCGATGACATTAAGCAGGGTGGATTTGCCCGCACCGTTGGGGCCCATGATGGCCACGGTTTCGCCGGGCCCGACAGTGAGGGACACCTTGAAATCCCGGGCGGCCACGGCAGCCTGGACCATAAACGTCACAGGACTGCACTCCCCGCGGCGGGTGCCGCCGTCGGGCTTTCCCGCTGGCCGGCGCCGCTTTCCGGCCCGCGAACAGCGGCGCGGGGCCTGCCGTACGCGACCGCCACCACGGCGGCCGCCACAGCCACCAGAACCAGGGAAAGGGCGACGGCGGCATCGGCGTCCGTTTCCCGCTGCAGGTAGATTTCCAGCGGCAGGGTCCGGGTCACCCCCTGCAGGCTTCCGGCGAACGTGAGCGTGGCACCGAATTCGCCCAGGCTGCGGGCAAAGGACAGCACCGCGCCGGAGGCGAGGCCCGGCAGGACCAGCGGGAGGGTCACCCGGCGCAGCACGGTGGTGGGCCTGGCGCCCAGGGTTGCAGCCACCGCTTCGTAGCGGTTCCCGGCCGTGCGCAGGGCACCCTCGAGGCTGACCACAAGGAACGGCAGGGCCACGAAGGTCTGGGCGAGGACCACCGCCGTCGTCGAAAATGCGATCTGGAGGCCGGCGACCTCCAGCGTCCTGCCCAGGAGCCCCTGCCGGCCGAAGGTGTAGAGGAGGGCGATGCCGCCCACCACCGGCGGAAGGACCAATGGGAGCAGGACGAAGGAGCGGAGCAGGCCCTGCCCGGGGAAGCGTCCGCGGGCCAGGACCAGCGCCAGCGGCACCCCCAGCACGAGGCACAGCGCCGTGCTGGCTGCGGACGTACGCAGGCTCAGGCCAAGGGCGGTCAACGACGATTCCGAGGTGACCAGCGGGATGAACTGTGGCCAGTTGACCCTGGCCACCATCGCGGCGAGGGGCAACAGGACGAAAAGGCCGCCGGCAGCGGCAATGACATAGATCCAGCGCGGGATGCCGCCGTACCCGCCGCTCCTGGCCTGCTTCATGGTCTCCTTCAATTGTTACGCTGGCGCCTGCTTGGGGTGCAGCTGCTTACGGTGCGCCGAAGCCGGCGTCGCTGAGGATTTTCCTGCCCTCGGCGCCGGTAACCGTGGCGATAAAGGCTTCCGCGAGTTCCTTGTTCCGGCCTGGGCCCAGTGTTGCGATGGGGTAGGTATTGACGGACTCGCCGGACTGGTCGAACGGGATGCCCTTGACCTTGCCGCCGGCGCTTTTGACGTCGGTGACGTAGACGAGGCCGGCATCGGCCTCCCCGGACGCCACTTTGCCCAGGACATCCGTGACGGAGGATTCCTCGCTGACCGGCGCCAGCGTGACGCCCGCGGCCTTTTCCACCGCATCCGCCGCCGCGCCGCACGGGACCTGGCTGGCGCACACCACCACCTTGACACCCGGCCGGGCCAGGTCGGCAAAGGCAGCGATCGACGCCGGATTGGACGGCGGGACGGCGATCTGCAGGACGTTGGTGGCGAAGTTCGCCGGGGTGCCGTCGAGGAGTCCGGCGTCGGCCAGTTTCGCCATGTTCTTCGTGTCAGCGGAGGCGAACACATCGGCCGGTGCCCCCTGGGTAATCTGCGTGGCCAGGTCCGAGGATCCTGCGAAGCTCAGCGTCACCTTGGTGCCGGGGTTCCTGGCTTCGAAGTCTGCGGCCAACTCGGTAAACGTGGCCTTCAGTGATGCTGCCGCGAAGACGGTCACTGTTCCGGATGGTCCGGAAGCGGAGCCAGGCGTGGTGCCACCCGCGGGCGCGGCGGGGCTGCATGCGCTGAGGCCGCCGGCCAGTGCCAGGGCGGCCGCCGGCAGTGCGGCCTTCATGGCGCTGACGGGCCTCAAATGACGCCCTTTCCCTGTGGGGTTTCGATGATGACGGTGGTGGCTTTGACCACTGCGGTGGCGACAGAGCCAAGTTCCAGCCCTAATTCGCGGACGGCTTCGCTGCTCATCAGGGAGACCACCCGGAACGGACCGCACTGCAGCTCCACCTGCGCCATGACCTTGTCCAGGGTGATGCCCGTGACCAGGCCGACGAAGCGGTTACGGGCAGAGCTTCCGGTCCGGTGCGGATCATCGGGAAGCTGCGCGAGCCTCCGGGCGTGCTGCGCGAGCTCCAGGCCGTCCACGCCCAGCCGGCCGGCGTCGTCCTTCACCGGCGCCAGGGTGCCGTTCTCCGTCCAGCGGCGGACGGTGTCATCACTGACACCAAGGAAGCGGGCGGCCTCCGCAACGCGAATAGTGGGCATTTCCCTATATTAGTCCGCATTTGCGGATTCATGCGCCATGTGCTTCCGCAATTTCCCCGGCGACCAACGCCGGATATCGCAGCCGGAACGCCGGAAGTATCCCGCTGTAGAACCCCGGGCGCCGAAGTCCTACGCTATGTGCAGGGGGAAGAGCTGCACCCGCCGAGGAGCGTTGTGATGAAGTGGATCAAGCCGGACAACCCCGAGTACGACCCGGCCCGCAAGGTCTTCAACGCCATGATTGACCGGCATCCGGCCGTCATTGCGCAGTGCTCCAGCGATGCGGATGTGGCCGAGGCCCTCCGCTACGGACGCCAGCATTCCCTCGCCATCGCGGTCCGCGCCGGAGGTCACTCCGTGGCCGGAATGTCCACGAACGACGGCGGACTGGTGATCGACGTCCGGCCCATGAAGTCCATTGACGTCGACCCTGAATCCGGCATTGTCACTGCGGGAGCCGGGCTGACCTGGGGCGAGTTCGACCGCGCCACCCAGGAGCACGCGCTGGCGGTGACCGGCGGACGCGCCTCCACCACCGGCGTCGCAGGCTTTACCCTGGGCGGCGGGTCCGGATGGCTGGAACGGTCCTACGGGTTTGCGTGCGACAGCCTCGTCTCGGTGGATCTGGTGACAGCCGACGGCGAGCGCGTTACCGCGAGCGCCCGCGAGAACCCTGAACTCTTCTGGGCGCTCCATGGCGGCGGCGGGAATTTCGGGGTGGCCACGTCATTCACCTTCCAGGCGCACCGGCTCGGGCCGGTGGTACACGCCGGGATGTGGCTCTGGCCCGGGGAGGACGCCTCAGACATCACCAGGGCGTTCCGGGATCTCGCCCTGGCAGCGCCCGACGGCGTGGGCCTGGCACTCCTCTACCTGACCGCACCGCCGGAGCCGTTTGTGCCGGCCCACATGGTGGGAAAGATGGCCGTCACGGTGGCCTACCTCTATGCGGGAGACCCCGAGGAAGGGTCCGAACACGCAAGGCCCTTCCGCGAGCTCGGGCCGGCCATTGATCTTGTGGGAGACACCCACTACGCCGATTTCCAGTCCTCCCTGGACGATCCGCCGGACCACTACAACTACTGGAGCGCCGACTACCACGACGAATTGCCCGACGAAGCGCTTGACGTCTTGGTGGAGTCTGCCCGGACCCTCCCGGATGCGACGTCCCAGCAGCTCATCGCCCGCTGGGGCGGCGCCGTCGGAGGCAACGCGGCAGCGGCCACCCCGCTGATCAACCGGAACGCAGCGTGGGTTAGCCACCCGTACGGCATCTCCCCCACACCCGAAGGGGGCGAGCGGGCCAAAGCCTGGGTGAAGGACTTCCGCGCAAAGATTGCCCCGTACGCCACCGGCGGGGTCTGGCTCAATTTCATCGGCAACGAAGGGCAGGACCGCATCCGCGCCGCCTTCGGCAACGGGAACTACGCGCGGCTGGCCAGGGTCAAGCGCGACTTCGATCCGCAGAACATCTTCCGCGGCAACCAGAACATCGTGCCCGCGGGCTCCTGACCGGGTGCCTGCCCGGCTAAGCAGCGGCCGGGATTAGACTTCCACCATGGCCATCTACCTCGATCCGCCCCTCTGGCCTGCACACGATACCCACTTCTCGCACCTCATTTCGGACAGCTCGCTGGATGAACTCCACACCTTCGCCGCCGCAGCCGGGATCCCGGAGCGCGCGTTCGATGGCGACCATTACGACGTTCCGGAACGCCGGTTCGCGGATCTCGTAGCCGCCGGGGCCATCCCGGTGGAAGGCCGGATCCTGGTGCGCAAGCTCATCGCCAGCGGACTGCGGATCCCTGCACGGCGGCGCAGCAAGTCGCTGAAAGTCCCGCTCCTGAACCGCTGGGAAAGCATCATGCCCGGCCATGACGCGCTCTTCCTTGACCTCCTGGACCGCTGGGGCGAGGAGCACCGGAAGTACCACGGCCGCACCCACCTCCTGGCGGTGCTGGAGGCCCTGGACCTGCTTTCCGAGCCTGCCGCACCGTCGCGCACCGTGCAGCTGGCCGCCTGGTTCCACGATGCCGTGTACCGCGGAGCTGCAGGCCAGGATGAGGAGGATTCGGCGCGGCTCGCCGAGGAGCGCCTGGCCCACGCGGGGCTCCCGGACGCGGACGTCGAGGAAGTGGCACGGCTGGTGCGGCTCACCTCGGACCACCGTCCGGAGCCCGGGGACGACGACGGCGCCCTCCTCTGCGACGCGGACCTGTCAGTCCTCGGCTGCGAACCGGAGCCCTACGCCCGGTACGTGGCCGCGGTCCGGGAAGACTACGCGCACATCGGTGACGCCGACTTCGCTGCCGGACGTGCCGCCGTCGTACGCCACCTGCTGGAACTGGACCCGCTGTTCCACAGTGAGCGGGCCCGGGACCTTTGGCTCGACGCCGCCCGCCGGAACCTCCAGGGTGAACTCGCCTGACCCCTGTGCGTGCACAGCACCGGGCCGGCCCTTTACGGCCCGGGCGACGGGTGGAAGACTGCACGGATGACCCTGCGCATCCAAGCCATCACCGTCGATTCCACCGACCCCAAAGTGCCCGCCGACTTCTGGGAGAAGGCCCTGGAGTGGCGCCGGACCTATGAGGCGGAGGATGAAATCGTGCTGGAGCCGCCCGCAGGCAGCGTGGGCGACGGCGTCTGTCCGGACCTGCTGTTCCTGAAGGTGCCCGAGCGGAAGGAACTCAAGAACAGGCTGCACCTGGACCTGCGGCCCGAGGACCAGGCCGCGGAAGTGAAGCGGCTGGAAGCCCTGGGTGCCACCCGCGTCGACGTCGGGCAGGGGCCGGAGGTGTCGTGGGTGGTGATGGCGGATCCGGACGGCAACGAATTCTGCGTGCTGCGGGCACTGCGGTCCGACGAACTGGACGCCCAGGGCTTGGTTGCCGGCACGGCCTAGCGGTAGGCAGTAATGAAAGGCCTGTCGGTGGGCACAATCTGCTTTCCGAGCGGCATCAGGCTCACCGGGATGAGCTTCAGGTTGGCGATGGCCAGGGGAATGCCAATGATGGTGATGGCCATGGCGATGGCTGTTGCCACGTGGCCGATCGCGATCCAGATGCCGGCGACCAGCAGCCAGATCACGTTCCCCAGCAGTGAAAACACGCCCGTTCCGCCCGGTTTGTCCACCACCATGCGCCCGAATGGCCACAGGGTGTAGGCGGCGATGCGGAATGACGCGATGCCCCATGGAATGGTGACGATCAGCAGGCAGCAGATGATGCCGGCCAGGAAGTAGCCCAGGGCAAGCCACAGCCCGCCGAAAACCAGCCAGATGATGTTCAGCAGTGTCTTCATCTGTCCATTGTGCCCCGGCGGGTCTGACAAAGCCTCGGGGTCTGCCCTGATTGGTCCCTGAACTAATATTCGCCGCTCAGCCCTTGGCGGCCCTCACGAACGCGCGGATCTTGTCCAGGTCCTTCACCCCGCGCGAGGCCTCGACGCCGGAGGAGACATCCACGCCCCATGCGCCGGAAACTGCGGCGGCGTGGGCCACGGTGTCCGGATCCAGGCCGCCGGCCAGCAGCCAGTTGCGGTCCTGGAGCGCCGTCACGTCCACCATGGAGGCGTAGTCCCACGACTCCCCGGACCCTGGAACGGCGGCATCAATCAGCAGGAGCTCCTCGCCCCAGTCGGCAAACGCGTCCGCAGTGGCCGCCATGGTTACCGCCCTGATCAGCTTCATGCCGGCGTCGTGCACTGTTGTGACGTCTTCCGGGGTGAGGTCTCCGTGGAGTTGGACCCATTCCAGGCCCGCGGCCCGGGCGATGGCAAGGGCATCGGCGACAGGTTCGTGCCGGAAAACGCCGACGGCGACAACGCCGTCCGGTACGTCGGCCAGCAGCGTGGAAACCTGCGACGGCGTGACCACCCGCGGGCTGGCCGTCAGGACAAAACCGACGGCGTCCGCTCCGGCCTGCACGGCCTCGCGGACGGACTCGGGCGTACTGAGACCACAGACTTTGACGAACATTTCCGGCTCCTTCAGGCTGTCTTTGTGACGTCCCCCGGGAGGAGATTAGCAGGCAAGCGGCCCGTGCGCTGATGTGACGCCGGTCTTTCAGCGGCCGGCCAGCACCCGCCCCACCATGGCCCGCCCGGCCTCTTCGAACGCGGTGTCCCCCATCTGGTGTGCCCACACCACGGTGCCGATGGCCTGGTTCAGGTTTTCCAGGCGCCAGAGGTCCGCCTCGGCGGGTCCAATGGTCCTGCCGAGGCCGGCGTAGAAGGCGTCTGCGAGCCCGGGCCGGTGAAGAAACTGCTGGTGGCTTAGCCGCACGAGGTCGTGCACCCACGGACGCCGTTCCGCGCGGCCAAAGTCGATGATCTTGATCTGGCCGTTGTCCTGCAGCCAGTTCCGTGGCTGGTAATCGCCGTGCGTGGCCACCAGCTCCACGATGACGGGAGCCACCGCCTCGAGGTCCCTGGCCAGACCCTGGAGCTGGTTCTCCGGAAGAAGGCCGTGGGCGCGGTCCATCCAGGCGCGGGTCTTTACGGTCAGGGCTTTCATGTAATGGGGTGAGGCGCCGGCTGGCTGGTGGAGTTGCCTGAGCAGCATGCCTGCCTGGCGGTAGGTTTCCGGATCGTCCTCGGCCGGCGTCCCCTCCACCAGCGTCCCGGGCAGGAATTCCGTCACCAGGATCCCGGCCTTCGCGGAGGCATGTTGCAGCGCGGGAACCCGTCCTTCAAGTCCTTCGAAGCCTGCGGCGTGGGCTGCGATTTCGCGGTGTATGTGGTGGCTGGTGGTGCTCGCCTTGACGATGAAGCAGGCACCTGACGGCGTGGCAACGTGGAGAACGTTGGTGTCCTGCAAGGGCCAGGAGTAGTCCCGGACCACCGTGTAACTCCCCAGCCAGGACGCCAGCAGCCGGCCCTGTTCGTCAGTGATCCCCTGGCGCATCTCCCCAGCATGCCACGCGGGGCGGGGCGCCCACCGAACCATGCCCGACAAACTAGGCTGGTCGGATGGAGATCATCCGCTTTTCAGAGCTCAAGAACGAACCGTGGCGCAACGGCGGCGGGGTGACGCGGGAGATCGCCAGCCATCCGCAGGCCGCCTCCGCGCAGGACGGTGCCTGGGATTGGCGGGTCAGCATTGCCGAGCTCACCAAAGCCGGAGACTTCTCCCCGTTCCCCGGCATGGAGCGCGTCCTGACGGTGATCGAGGGCGAACTCCTGCTGCTGACCGTGGACGGCGAGGAGCATCCGCTGGAAAAGTACCGGCCGTTCAGGTTCTCCGGCGAGGCCGCTGCCCACGGCGCCCTGCCCACCGGCGATATCCGGAACCTCAACGTCATCACGCGGACGGGTTCCTTCAAGGGCTTTACGTCCATCATCGAGCTCTCCAAGAAGCGTGCGCACCCGGTTTTTGCGGGCCAGCTGGCGGTAATGCTCCAGGGCCAGGCCACTGTCAGCCCGGGCGCTGACGCCGATGCCGGCGAGGGAGCGGAAGGCGTCCCGGAAGCAGCCCCGACAGCGGAGCCGGAGGCACTGGGCCGCTACGACGCCGTCGTGGGTTCCGAGACCCGCTCCCCCGAAATCCTGGGGCGCGGCTTCCTTGCGGTCGTGTCGATCGACCGCGTCCTGGCCTAGGCAAAGGATGGCAGGCCAGCCTCACCTTCGTTATCTGAGCCTTTCCACACTGGTCACGCCTGGGCGCCGCTCCTAGACTCGGGCTATGACCTCCACACCCTTCAATGCGCTTCTGTCCACCCAGATCGGCAACGAGTTCGCGGCCTCGCAGCAGTACATTGCCGTGGCCACCTGGTTCGCCAACCAGGACCTCCCGCAGCTGGCCCGGTACTTCTACCGGCAGGCCGTGGAGGAACGGAACCACGCCATGATGATGGTGCAGTACATGCTGGACCGCGACATCCCCTTCACCATCCCGGGCGTCCCCACCGTGCGCAACGACTTCTCCACGGTTACGGAGCCGCTTGCCCTGGCGCTGCAGCAGGAAAAGGAAGTGACCGGACACATCGAGGCTCTCTTCCGGGCGGCACGCTCGGAGGACGACGCCCTGGGCGAGCAGTTCATGCTCTGGTTCCTCAAGGAACAGGTGGAAGAGGTCGCCGCCATGACCACGCTGCTGAACATCGCCGAGCGCGCGGACAACCTCTTTGACATCGAGAACTTCATCGCCCGCGAGACCATCGGCGATGGCGGCCGCGATGCCTCCGCTCCCGAAGCTGCCGGCGGCGCCCTCTAAAACCCGGCGGTGAGGTTGGCCACCATCGTGGCCACCCGCCGTCGGGCGTTGCTACGCTGGAACCAAGGCTCCGCAACGGACCCTCCGGACGACGGTTCAGTACCCGGCACGCGACAAGACTGGCCAAGGGATCTGTCATGTCGTGGTTTATCCTCATTCTTTCCGGGGCGCTGGAGGCCGTCTGGGCCGCAGCCCTGCACCGGACCTTCCAGGCGTCCGGCCGGCGCCGGCTAGCGCCCGCGCTCCTCTTCCTCACCGCCGTCCTTGCCAGCATGGCGGGCCTCGCCATCGCCATGCAGGCCATCCCCACAGGAACCGCCTATGCCGTGTGGGTGGGCGTGGGCGTGGTGTTGACCTCCGCCTACGCGATCATCACCAGGGCGGAACGTCCGACGGCGGCGCGCCTGCTGCTTCTCACCGGCATCGCCGCGTGCGTGGTTGGCCTGAAGGTGGTGGCGTCATGAACAAGCGCTCCCTCGCGTGGCTGCTGCTGCTGGCCTCCGCCGTGCTGGAAGCCGTGTGGGCCACGGCCCTGGGCCTGTCCGACGGCTTCACCCGGCTCCTCCCCACGATCGTCTTCGCCGTGACGGCCACGCTCAGCATGGTTGGGCTGGGGCTGGCCATCCGCAGCATCCCGCTGGGCACGGCCTACGCCGTCTGGGTGGGGATCGGGGCTGCCCTGACGGTCGGCTGGGCGATGGCCACCGGCGTCGAACCTTTCAGCGTGCTGAAGGTGCTGTTCATCGCCGGGATTGTGGGCTGCGCTGCCGGGCTCAAGTCCCTGCCGGCCGGCGCAAAGGCCCGGGAGGACCAGCGCCCGGTTTAGGCTTTTGCCATGGACTCCCCCGAGGTAACGCAGGCGCTCACCGCCCTCAGGCACAGGCTCGACGGCGGCCGGCGGACGCTGCTGGGCATTACCGGGGCGCCCGGCTCGGGGAAGTCGACCCTTGCGGCCTGGCTGCAGCAGCAACTCGGCCCGGAAGTGGCCGTTGTGGTGCCAATG
>DATFAE010000245.1:0-4590 GCA_035254945.1 Arthrobacter sp.
TGTCCATGACAAAAGCGAATTTCTGGCCTGGCCGGGCCACCGTCACGTCCTCGAGACGGACGCGTCCCAGGCTTCCGTCGCGCTGCAGGCGGCCGACGTCGGCTCCCATGATTCCCGCGGCAGCGAGCCGCTCCGGGACGAAAGTACGGCCTGGAGGCTCAGTGAGCCTGTAGCCGTAGGTTTCGATGCGGTGTTTCAGCGGCTGCACTTCAAGGCCGGGAGCAACCAGTCCGGAACCACCGTGCGGGTACAGCCGGAGGTCTATCCCCGGCGAACTGACGGCGACCAGGGCGCGGACCAGGTCCTCCCCCGACGCCGGGTAGTGCAAATGGACTGGATGGGCCACACCGTCCAGGGCCATCCGCGACAGCACGCCGGGCAGTCCGAAGCAGTGGTCTCCGTGCACGTGGGTGAGGCAGATGCGGGTGATCTGCGTGGCCGAGACCCCGGCGTGGATCATCTGGCGCTGCGTTCCCTCGCCCGGGTCGAAGAGCAGGCCTTCCCCGTCCCACCGCAACAGGTAGCCGTTGTGGTTCCGCGTCCGCGTGGGGACCTGGGAAGCTGTGCCGAGGATGACGAGTTCACGCATGCCGCATTATCTCAGTGCAGGAGAGGAAGGAACCGTCCTACGCGAACCAACACCGCCCCATTTTCCCGTTACCTAAACGTGACTTTAAGGGATGATTCATGTACGGTTTTGGGGTGGCCCATCTGGACCGGGCCGCGTCCGGGCTGACGCCGAGCTCTGCCACATCCCGGACTCCCGACACTAAGGCAGAGACGGGGGACCCACAGTCTTCGGGCCGTTTCGCAGCGGCCCTTGGGGTGAAGCCGTCACGTTTATCGTGCAGGCCGGTTGACCTCTTCCGAACCCGACAGCTAACTTCGCAGGCGTTGAGAGGCAACCATCATGTCCCGTTCGCTGGATCAGCCGCGCCCTTTTCGGGCCGGGCGACACCGCGCAGAAGCTGCGCCAATCATCACCACTGCACTCTCGCCAACCACTCCCGACGCGGAAGTGCCAAATCCCGGGCCGGCTCCCACAGAACCGTTGCCCGCCCCACTGCGACGAAGAAGGGTCAGACGCCCGGCCTTCGAGGTCCCGCCTGCCCCGGAATCAGCACCGACGGTGGAAGCTGTTTCTCCTGCAACCGAACCAATTGCAGCTGTGGCACCCAGGAGGTCCGCTCCGGAAGGCGCGGCCGCGCCGGAGGCAACGCGGCGGTCCAGGGCGCGACGCGAGGCAGTTGCGAAGCCGGCAGGGGCCACACCCGCCGCAGCCCCAACCAGCAGGCCGGCGACGGCGCTCAGCCCACAGATGGCCTCCACCTTCAATTCCGACGCCCAGGCCGTCCTGCGGAGGGCCGCTTCGGTTCGTGTCATGGGTCATCGGATGGCCGTAGTAGCCGGTGCCCTTGCCGTAGTGCTGGCTGTCGGCACGGCCAGCCAGGCCACCGAGCTGCCGTTTTTCGGCAAGGAGACGTCCGCCCAGAATGCCCCCGGCGCAACCGATACGACCCGGGCGACGAACGGAACGCTGCCGACGGACAGCAGCGGACGTCCGGCAACCCAGCCGGGTGCCTCCACTCCTCCGGGCACCCCGGGCAGTGCGCGGGCACAGGACGCCGCGGGCACCGATGAAGTTGGCTCTGCTTTGCCAGCCATGGCCGACCTCCCGATGCCAGTGGACGCTCCCACCCTTGCCGGAATCCGGGCCGCTTCCCCCGCCACGGTCCCACCTTCCCCGACGCCTACGGTGATCCTTGAGCCGCCGGTCATGTCATCGGCGATGCCCGCCGCGCCAACATCCTCGGCTGTGCCCGCACCGGCGGCACCCACGACGACGCCGGCTCCGGCAACCGCGCCTGCGCCCACACCAACGGCCACATCGCTCCCGCCCTCGCCTACTGCTACAGCTCCCGCAGCAGGGGGTGCCACCCCAGAAGAAGCGGTCGACACACGCTCGTATGCCAGCTTCCGCCTGGCAACGTATGGATGGGGCGCGGAACAGATGAATGCCCTGGATGAGCTATGGGACACGTCCGCAAAGTGGCGTCCGAGCCAGGTGGACAGAGGATTGAGCTACATCAAGGAGCGCTACGGCTCCCCGGCGAAAGCCCTGGAATTCCGCGCCGCAAACAACTGGTACTGACCCGGCGGGCAAGCCACAAGTATTGAGGAACCCCCGAAAACGCCAGAACGCCGCGGACCTGCAAGGGTGTCCGCGGCGTTCTGTTGGTTCTGGCCGGGTTATCCGGCGGACCCGTCCCTCAGTCCGGCACTGTTCACTTCGGTCCGGCTTGTTCCTTGACTGCGCCGTTTCCGGTGCCTCGGGTGGATGCTGCGGGGGTTGAGTTGCCAAAGCCTTTGAGCATTTCGATGACGTCGAAGCCGGTGGTGTCCTTGAGCATCTGCGCGGTCTGCTGCACACCCGAGGAAACATTCTTGCTCACCTGGCCGGCACCGTCGTTGGAGATGACCGTCATATTGCTGATGGCACTCATCGGCGCTGCGATTTCCCTGGCGATGGACGGCAGAACCTCCAGAAGCTTGTTCAGGATTGCTGCCTCGTTGAACTCGCTGTACGCCTTGGCCTGGGCTTCGATTGCCTCCGCTTCAGCCGTACCGCGAAGAGCAATGACATCGGCTTCGGCTATGCCCTTGGACTTCGTTACTTCAGCTTCAGCAAGGCCCCGGATCTTGTTGATCTCGGTCTCGGCGTTGCCTTTCGCAGTGTTGGCTGCCGCCATGGCCTTGGCTTCGACCTCGTTGCCGGCTGCCTTGAGCTTGCGGGTCTCGAGTTCAGCGGCGGCTTCAACCTTCGTGGCTTCCGAGATACGGGTACGGCGCGCAAGGTCAGCCGCTGCTTCGGTCTCCACCTTGTACTTGGCAGCGTCGGCGGGCTTGCGGACCTCGATGTCGAGCTCCTTTTCGCGAAGCTCGGCCTGACGTGCCACAACCTGCTGGTTTTTCAGGATGATCGCTTGCTGCTGGTCGGCTTGGGCCAGGGGGCCGGCGGCGTCAGCCTCCGCCTGGCGGGCATCCGTTTCCTGCTTCAATTCAGCGCGCCGGAGAGCCAGCTTCTGTTCGGCTTCAGCCGTTTTCTGGTCCGCGAGTGCCTTCGCTTCCGCGGCCTCGCGCTGGGAGTTCGCTTCGGCAATACTGGCGTTCCGGGCCACCAAAGCGGCCTCGGGACGGCCAAGGTTCTTCAGGTATCCGCCGGCATCGTCAACAGATTTGATCTGGAACGTATCGATGACCAGACCCTGGTTGGTCATGGAGTGCTCGGCTTCTTCCTTGACGGATGCAGCGAACTGCGCGCGGTCCTTGATGATGGCGTCGACGCTCAGGGTACCCACGATGGAACGCAATGAGCCGGACAGGGTTTCCTGGGTGTAGTGGTCAATCGCGTCCTGCTGGTCAAGGAACCGCTGGGCTGCCTTACGGACAGAGATCTTGTCGCCCCCGACCTTCACCTGCGCAACGCCGGTCAGCTTGAGCTGTATGCCGTTGTTGGAGATGGCTTCGATGCGATGGTCACTTCAACCTGACGCGAGGACAGCGAGATGTGGCTGACGCGTTCAGTGACGGGGTGACGAACGCCCGGTTGTTGATGATGACGCGAGACTGGTCATCTGACGTCTCATCTGTTGTGTTTGGATCGCTCTTGCCGGTGATGAGCATTGCCTCGTTCGGCTTAGCGAACCGGATGCTCGAAGTGTAGAAGATGAATCCCGCGATGAGCAGGACGGCAAGTGCGCCCCCACCGATCAGAAGTAGTGTCATTGTTTCCCCCTATGATGTGTCAGATCGCCATGGTCATCGCCGATCATGGAGCCCTGAGTCCGGGTGCGGACACGACCGCTGCCTCGACTCGGGTTGGCCTCCAATTGGCGACTGGCATCGTCCATCAAACCCTACCCGGCCGGGGCGTCAGTTCCGCGGCCGCATGGGCGGGGGTTGAGTACCGCCCGCACCGGCTGCCCCGTTGGCGGCCGTTGCGGCTGGTGATGTGACGCATCCTGGCCATGACACAGGGGCCGCGTTTGCGGGAACGGGCTCAGTAGAGGAAGATCGGCAGCCAGTCGCGGTTGTGGGCGTGCACCAGCGCGAGGAACAGGACGAAGTCGAAGAGCAGGTGCACTGACACAACGTAGGTGAACGACTTTGTCAGCTTGAAGGTGTAGCCCTGCAGGAGCGCGAACGGGAATGTCAGGAGCGGACCCCAGGCCATGTAGCCGATCTCCCAGAGGAAGGACGAGAAAACCACGGCCTGCAGGATGTTGGCGAGCCAGTCCGGGAAGTGACGCCGCAGCAGGGTGAAGGTGGTGCAGATGAAGAACAGCTCATCCCAGATACCAACAGCGTTTACGCCGAGGAAAAGCCGCCAGAAGATGGTGGGGTCGGACGCGTCCGGCCAGTTTCGGTAGACCCCGGTGCTGATCAGGTACATGGGAAGAACGAAGTAGCCAAGGGCCACAACGGCGATCAGGTACAGCTTCGCACTGATGGGCCATTTTCGGCCGGTGTTCACCGGGAATTTGATGATGTTCTCGCCGTAGGCGTACCGCGACACCAGCCAGGGCACCA
>DATFAE010000246.1:0-14257 GCA_035254945.1 Arthrobacter sp.
CAGGTCCATGCCAAGGGCAAGCCCATGGCGCCCGGCGTTGACCTCAAGAGCGTGGCCAAGAAGACCCCCGGCTACACGGGTGCCGACCTCGCCAACGTGCTTAACGAAGCCGCCCTGTTGACGGCCCGCTCCAACGCCAACCTCATCGATGACCGCGCCCTGGACGAGGCAATCGACCGCGTCATGGCCGGTCCGCAGAAGCGCAGCCGCGTGATGAAGGAACACGAGCGCAAGATCACCGCTTACCACGAAGGCGGCCACGCCCTGGTGGCAGCAGCGCTGCGGAACTCCGCGCCGGTCACCAAGATCACCATCCTTCCGCGCGGACGCGCACTGGGCTACACCATGGTGGTCCCCGAGAACGACAAGTACTCCGTGACCCGCAACGAACTCCTGGACCAGATGGCCTACGCCATGGGCGGACGCGTGGCTGAGGAGATCGTCTTCCACGACCCCTCCACAGGGGCCTCCAACGACATCGAAAAGGCCACATCCACGGCCCGCAAGATGGTCACCGAATACGGCATGAGCGAGCGTGTCGGGGCGGTCCGGCTGGGCCAGGGCGGCGGTGAACCGTTCCTGGGCCGCGATGCCGGGCACGAGCGCAACTACTCTGATCAGATCGCGTACGTGGTGGATGAGGAAGTACGCCGCCTCATTGACCAGGCCCATGACGAGGCCTATGCCATCCTCGTGGAAAACCGCGACGTCCTGGACCGGCTGGCCTTGGAACTCCTGGAACGCGAAACCCTCAACCAGGCCGAGATCGCAGACATCTTCAGCGACATCCGCAAGCGTGACTTCCGCGAGGTCTGGCTCTCCAAGGAGACCCGTCCGGTCCAGCAGGCAGGCCCGGTGGAATCCCGCCAGGAGCAGGCTGAGCGCAAAGCCCAGGAGGAAGCCAAGCAGGCCCGCCTCAAGGAGCCGCTGGACGCCCAGCCACCTCACCCGCAGGGCGTTCCGGAGGACGCAGCGTTCCAGGGCGGCGTCCCCGACTCGGGCCCTGACGGCGTCCGCGGCTAAGCTTTCTTCTGTGAATCACTTCGACGACGACGACATCCACTCCTCCGCCGGGCACCCGGCGGAGGATGGCCACCACCGCAAAAAGCACGAGAAAGTGGACCGGCCGCGGATCGAAGCTGCCGTCCGCGAAATCCTGCTGGCCATCGGCGAGGACCCGGACCGCGGCGGCCTGCAGGACACCCCCAAGAGGGTGGCCAAGGCGTACGCCGAGGTATTTGCCGGGCTGCACCACGACCCCGCGGAGATCCTCTCCACCACCTTTGACCTGGACCACGAAGAGCTGGTCCTGGTCAAGGACATCCCGTTCTATTCCACCTGCGAGCACCATCTGGTGCCGTTCCACGGGGTGGCGCACGTGGGCTACATTCCCTCGCACGACGGGAAGGTGACCGGACTCAGCAAACTGGCGCGCCTCGTGGACATCTATGCCCGCCGCCCCCAGGTGCAGGAACGCCTCACCACCCAGATCGTTGAAGCAATGGTCACCCACCTCAAACCCCGCGGCGCGATCGTCGTGGTTGAATGCGAGCACATGTGCATGTCCATGCGCGGTGTCCGCAAGCCCGGAGCGAAGACCGTCACCAGTGCGGTACGCGGGCAGCTCCATGACCCGGCCACCCGCGCCGAAGCCATGAGCCTCATCCTCGGAAGGTAAGTATCAGACCATGGACTCACTAGCTGCAGCCCCGGGAACCGGGCCCGCAACATCTCCGCTGCCCATCCTGCGCAAGCCGCGTCCGGCCGCGAAATTCGCCGACCTGCCCACCGACCGCACCCTGGTCATGGGAATCCTGAACGTCACCCCGGACTCCTTCAGCGACGGCGGCAAGCACCCGACGGCGGACACCGCCATCGCGGCAGGCCTACGGATGTTCTACGCCGGGGCGGACATCATCGACGTCGGCGGCGAATCCACCCGCCCCGGTGCCGAGGACGTCAGCCCTGACGAGGAACAGCGGCGCGTGATCCCCGTGATCGAAGCCCTGGTCAAGGCCGGCGCGCTCGTCAGCATCGACACCACCCATGCGTCCACGGCGGCAGCCGCGGTGCAAGCCGGCGCAGCCATCATCAACGACATCTCCGGGCTCACCATGGAGCCGGAAATGGCCGAACTCGTGGCTGCTTCCAAGGTGCCCTACGTCCTCACCCACCGTCGCGGCGACGCCCGCACCATGAACTCGCTGGCCGAGTACAAGGACGTTGCAGGCGAGGTCGTGGCCGAACTGGCCGGGGTGCGGGACAAGCTCTACGCAGCCGGTGTCAGCCAGGACCAGATCATCGTGGACCCGGGCCTGGGCTTTGCCAAGAACGATGCCCACAACTGGGAGCTCCTGCAGCACCTGGACCAGCTGGACAGCCTGGGCCACAAGGTACTGGTGGGGGCTTCGCGCAAGCGCTTCCTGGGCACGCTGCTCACGGTGGCCGGCAAATCCGCAGCCCCGGAAGAGCGGGACGCCGCCACCGCGGCCATTACCGCCATCAGCGCGTTCCGCGGGGCTTGGGCGGTCCGCGTGCACGACGTCGGCCCCAGCCTTGACGCCGTCAAGGTCGCCTCACGCTTGGCTGCCGCCCGCACCACACACTAGGGCCGGGGAACCCATGGACAGGATTACGCTGAGCGGGGTCACCGCCGTCGGCCATCACGGTGTGTTCGATTTCGAACGCCGCGACGGCCAGCCGTTTGTTGTGGATGCCGTGCTGCACCTCGACTTTTCCCCGGCGGCCGCCTCGGATGACGTCCGGGACACCGCGCACTACGGCGAAGTGGCCGAGCGCATCACCGGCTGGATCACCGGGGAGCCGCTGAACCTGATCGAGGCCCTGGCCGTGCGCATCGCCGAGGACCTGCTCAGCGAATACCGGCTCCACGCCGTGGAGGTCACTGTCCACAAACCCAAGGCGCCCATCGAAGTTCCCTTCGGCGACGTGTCCGTCAGCGTGTACCGGGAGCGGAAATGACCACCGCCTACACCAAAGCCGTGCTTGCCCTCGGCAGCAACCTGGGCGAACGGAACGACACCCTGTCCGAGGCCGTGGCTGACCTCGTGGATCCCCCGGAGGTCCGCCTCCTGGCCGTCTCCCCGGTGGTGCAGACCAAGGCCGTGGGAGGCCCCGCCGGACAGCCCGACTTCCTGAACATGGTCATCACCGTCGAAACCAGCCTGTCCCCGGAGGCGCTGCTCAAGCACTGCCAGTCCGTGGAAAACAAGCACCACCGCGTCCGTGAGGTGCGCTGGGGGCCGCGGACGCTCGACGTCGACATCGTCATGTACGGGGACCTTAACAGCGACAACCCGGACCTCACCCTCCCGCATCCCCGCGCCGCGGAACGGGCCTTCGTGCTGTATCCGTGGTCCCTCATCGAACCGGCGGCGACGCTGCACGGCGAACGCATCAGCGCCCTGGCCGCCCGCGCCTCCGACTATGGCGACCTCGCCCCGTTCGACGGCTTCGGCGACTTTGACGGCGTCCCCACCGCCGGGGCGGTGGAGTAGGCCATGAAACCCATCAACCCGCTGCGCCTGCTGCTGATCGGCGTGGTCCTGGCCATCGCCGGCTGGGCCGCCACCGTCCTGACCAACCGGTACAGCATGGCAACGCCCGTCCTGCCCGCCACAGCGCTGGCCACCATGGGCGTCATCGTGGCCATCACCCTGATCCTGGGCATCCGGATCCTGCAGTGGCGCAACAGCAACCGCGACAGTACCAAGAAGAAGACTGTCCTCAACCCGATCCTCGCCGCCCGGACCCTTGTCCTGGCCCAGGCCTGCGCGTACGCCGGCACGGTGCTGCTGGGCTGGCACGCCGGCATCTTCCTGGACCAGCTGCGGGTCTGGAGCATGCGCAGCGACCAGGGCATCACCTGGCTGGCCCTCGCCCAGGCCGGCGGCGGCCTGGTGATGATCGTGGTGGGACTGATGGTGGAGCGCTTCTGCAAGATCCCGCCGGAAGACACGGAAACGCCCGGCGAGGGCAAACGCGGCCGGAACCCGCGCGGCGAGGCTGCCGGGGAAGGTGAATATGCATACCGAGGCGATTGATCCGCCGGGCATCAGCTGGCAGCGGGTATCGCCGAAGTACGTCACCGTCCGGCTGGTGCAGTGGGCCATCGGGAACCTCGTGATGGTGCTTGTCCTGTGCCTGCCGCTGGTCTTCGTGACCCTCGGCTGGTGGCGGTGGCCGCCGCTGTGGCTCGCCATCCTGGTGCCGGCCGTTGCGCTGGTCCTGGCCGTCTGGCGGCTGGTGCTGATCCCGCGCCAGGTACGCGCCATCGGTTATGCCGAGCGTGACGACGACCTTCTGGTCAGGGGCGGCATTTTCTTCCAGCGCACCATGGTGGTTCCCTACGGGAGGATGCAGTACGTGGACATAGGCGTTGGTCCGGTGGAACGCGGACTTGGGCTGTGCACGTTGAAGCTGCACACCGCCTCACCCGGGACCAACGCGCAGATCCCCGGGCTGCCGGCAGCCGAAGGGGCACGCCTGCGCGAGCAGCTCTCCGCCCGCGGCGAAGCCAGGCTGGCTGGGCTGTGACCGCTGACGGCCCCGTTCCGGAGCCGCATCCGGCAAACGCAGTGCCACCTGCCCCGGAGGTGGCCGACGGCGAGTGGCACCGGGTGCACCCGGCGTCGCCTTTTGTGCGCGGCTGGGTGGCGCTGGCCGCCATCGGCTTTTTCTTCGGCCGCGACTTCTTTGAGCGGATGCTGCAGGGCAGGCCCATCCCGGAAGAGGATTTCGCCGGCCGGATACCCTTGCTGCTCGCCGGCGGCGGGGCAGTGCTGCTGATGGCAGTGCTGGGTTTCATCCTGACGTGGTATTTCACCCGGTACCAGGTGGCTGGCGGCTACGTCCGGGTCAACACCGGGTTCCTGTTCCGGCAGCAGCGGCAGGCCCGGCTGGACCGCGTCCAGGCCATCGACATTGTGCAGCCGCTGCTGGCCAGGATCTTCGGCCTGGCAGAGCTCAAGTTCGAGGTAGCCGACGCCGGCGAGTCAGCCGTACGCCTCGCCTACCTCAGGATGGAAGACGCCCGGCAGCTTCGTGCCACCATCCTTGCCCGGGCCGCCGGCGTGGTCCAGGACCCGGAACGGCCGGAGGAAGCCGCGCCCGAGGCGCCCGAATACCCGGTGCTGTCAGTGCCGCCGTCGCGCCTTGTCGGTTCGCTGCTGCTCAGCGAGCAGAGCTTTTTTGTGGTCCTCGGCGGCGTCGCGTCCGTGATCCTCTCCGCGCTGACGGAGAACCGCGGCTTCTACTTCTACCTGATTCCGGCCGCGCTGGGCCTTGCCGCGAGTTATTGGGGCTCCTTCAACAAGGGCTACAACTTCACCGCAGCCATTTCCCCTGACGGGATCCGTTTGCGGTACGGGCTCCTGGACACGCAGGCCCAGACCCTCCCGCCCGGCAGGATCCAGGCGCTGAGGGTGGCCCAGCCGCCGCTGTGGCGGATCTTCGGCTGGTACCGCATCCAGGTCAATGTGGCCGGCTACGGGGTGGCCGGGAGCAACGGCGAATCGGCGTCACGCACCACGCTGCTGCCCGTCGGCCAGCTGTCCGACGTGATGAGCATGCTCTCGCTGGTGCTGCCGGACCCCGGAACCACCGAACCCGGAAGGGTCTTCAGCGCCGGGCTCGCCGGACTGGATTCCGACGGCGGTTTCGTCACCACGCCGCGGCGCGCCCGGCTCCTGGCGCCGCTGGGGTGGCGCCGCAACGGCTACGCTGCCACCACCACGGCCCTCCTGATCCGCTCCGGACGCTGGTGGCGGCAGCTGGTGGTCGTCCCGCACCAGCGCACCCAGTCGATGGCCCTGCACCAGGGCCCGCTGGCCAGGCGGTTCGGCGTGGCAGACCTCGTGCTGCACACCACCGCCGGTCCCGTCTCGCCCCGCCTGATCCAGGCCGGGGTCGAGGAAGCGAGGAACCTGTTCAACGATCAGGCCGCCCGCGCGAGGCTGGCCCGCAAGCGGCAGACAAGCGAACACTGGCTGGCCCAGGTGCTGCCGCCAGTCCCGCTGGGCGGGCCCGCAGCCACCGAGCCCCAACAACAGGAAGGCCAGCAGCATGGCTAAGCCCGGACGCCTCGGCGTCGGAATCATCGGCGCCGGCAAGGTGGGCGCGGTACTCGGTGCGGCGCTCCGCGCGGCGGAACACGCCGTCGTCGGGGTTTCCGCTGTATCCGACGCGAGCCGTGAACGGGCCGAAGCGCTGCTGCCCGGAGTGCCCGTCCTGGAGATCCAGGACATTGTGGAGCGTGCGGAACTGGTGCTCCTCGCGGTACCGGATGATGCCCTCGCTGGGCTGGTGGACGGGCTGGCAAAGCTGGGTGCCTGGCAACCCGGGCAGCTTGTGGCACACACCTCGGGACGGTTCGGCGTCGGCGTCCTCCATCCCGTACGCGCGGCCGGTTCCATCCCGCTGGCCCTGCACCCGGCCATGACCTTCACCGGCATGAGCCTGGACCTCACGCGGCTGCTGGACTGCACGTTCGGCGTCACCGCGGATGCGGCCATGCTGCCCATCGCCCAGGCCCTGGTGGTGGAAATGGGTGCCGAACCCGTGGCCATCGCCGAGGGGGACCGCACCCTGTACCATGCTGCCCTTGCCCACGGCTCCAACCATATGGTCACGCTGGTGGCGCAGGCGTCCCAGCTGCTCCGCGACGTCGGCGTGGACTCGCCGGAACGGATGCTGGGGCCCCTGCTGCGCGCCACCCTGGAGAACGCACTGGCATCCGGTGAATCCGCGCTGACCGGACCGGTGGCCCGCGGCGACGTCGGGACGGTGGCCGCCCACGCCGAGGCCCTGCGGGAGTACGACGCCGGCGCCCACGGCGACGTTCTGGAGGCGTACCTGGCCATGGCCAGGTCCACGGCCCGCCGCGCGGAAAGCCGCGGGCTGCTGAAGGCCGACCAGCTGGACGGGCTGCGCCAGGCCCTCGAACCGAAGGAAGACTGACGATGCCCATCAAACTGGTGACGACGGCGGCCGGACTCCGTGCCGAGAGTGCCCGGCTGCTGCAGAAAAGGTCCGCTTCCTCGCAGGGGCTGGTGCCCACGATGGGCGCACTCCACGAGGGACACGCGCAGTTGGCGCGCACCGCCGTCGAGCAGAATGACGTGGTGGTGGCGTCCATCTTTGTGAACCCGCTGCAGTTCGGCGACGCCGTGGACCTGGGCCGCTACCCGCGGACGCTGGACGCCGACCTTGCCCTGCTGGAGGCCGAGGGCGTGGACCTGGCGTTCGCGCCGTCCGTGGATGAGGTCTACCCCGGCGGCGAGCCCCTGGTCCGGGTCACCGCCGGCCCATTGGGGGAGAAATGGGAGGGCGCCTCCCGGCCGGGCCATTTCGACGGCGCCCTCACCGTGGTGGCCAAGCTGCTGCACTACGGAATCCCCGGTGCGGGGCTGCCGCCGTCGGGAGCCTTTGCCTCCTCCGGCAGCGCGGGACTTCCCGCCTTCCGCGCGTACTTCGGCCAGAAGGACGCCCAGCAGCTGGCACTGGTCCGGCGCATGGTGGCGGACCTGAATTTTCCGGTGGACATCGTGGCAGTCCCCACGGTCCGTTCCGACGACGGCCTGGCCCTGTCCAGCCGCAACCGCTTCCTCTCAGACGCGCAGCGGGAAGCCGCTCTGGTGCTGTCCAGGGCGCTGCGCCTCCTTGAGGACCGGGCCAACGCCCACGAGCCGCTTGACCTCGAGTCCGCCGAGGCGCTGGTGGCTTCCCAGCCGCTGGTTGAACTGGACTATTTCGAGGTGGTGGACCCGTTCACGCTCGAACCCCTGGCCGAGAACTGCCGGGAGACGCCGTTCCGTGGCGAGGCCCTCGCGATCATCGCGGCCAGGGTGGGACCGGTGCGGCTGATCGACAATGTGCCGCTGAGTTCCTGAATCCCTGTTGCGCCGGCTGTCGCTGGGCTATGCTCAAATTGTTGCCCCAGACCCTGGCATCGCCTTATCTCGGCGACCCAGGAGGACCTGACATCAACGCGGGCACACCACATACCACTTCCAGTTTTCCCGTTGGCCTTTGTGCTTTCCGGCGGCCGTATTCCCGGCACAGCCGCGTGCGGGCGTGCATCAGGCACACCTGCGCACCCTACCGGCCCCTGTGGCCGACCTGCCACACCCATATCAGGAGCTAAACCCCGATGATAAGCACAACAGAGGACGGGCTGTCCTATGTCGTCACAGTGACTGACGCGTCCGTTTTGGACGACTTTCTGAATTCTGCGGTGGACCTGGCGCGCCAGCATGCCGCCAAGAGCGGAACTTGCGGGATTCTGGTGACCCGCCTCGCACCGGACACCTTCACGGTAGCGGTGAGCGAGGCTGTACCCTTCGGCGAGACCCGTGAACGCTTCGATCCATTGCAGAGGCGCTGATGTTTGGCAGTCACAAGATGTTGACGCTCACCGCTGATATTGCAGCCCCGGCGCAGTTTCCCGTGGTGCCCGGCGCTACACCGATCGGAGTCCAGGCACTGGAAATCATCGGCTCCATACTGGAGGATCCGTCGCCCGGACTGGCAGAGATCAAACTGCACCTGCGCAAGTGCCTTGCCGACTACCCCTGTGCGCCGGAGCGGGCCTTGCTCGCCCACCTGATGGAGACCTCAAACCGCATGAACTCGGAAGGCCGCGAAGAACGGCCCTGATCCAGGCTGCCGACAATTCCCTGCGGTGGCCATGGGTATCCTTAGGTGACGACTTCGCCGTGCCCGGTTCAGCCAGCAGCCGGTCCGGTGGAAGCGGGATGAATCAGGGATCAGAGGCTCACCATGGAAATTACGCCCGGGCTGGTCGCGGGTGAAGAGGACCTGTGCGGCCCCTATCTGGCGAAACTGCCGATAACCGGTGCAGCGGTGTCCCTGTTTGGCGGTGCCACGGCTGAAACCCTCGTGTGTGCCAGCGACGCTTTGGCCGTCCGGCTTGATGAGCTGCAATTCAGCCTGGGCGAAGGACCACGCTGGCGGGCTGTCCGGTCCCGGCTTCCCGTGCTGATCGCCGACGTGCAGTCTGTGGCGCACGCTGACTGGCCCATCTTCCACGAAGCTGTGGCAGGGACTCCAGCTGTTGCGCTGTTTGTCTTCCCGCTGACGGTTGGCGCGGTGGACCTCGGGGTTGTTGAGCTTTACCACTCGTCGCCCGGAACTTTGAGCAGGTCCGACCAGGCGACGGCTGCCGTGCTCGCCGGGCAAACCTCCTGGTTCCTCCTTCGCAAGATCCTCACCATCAGCTCGCCCGATACTGATCCAGCCCTGGAGCCGGGACTCATGTCGCGCCGTGAGATCCACCAAGCCACAGGCATGGTCCTTGCACAAACGGGTGCAACCGCAGCGGACTCCTTGCTGCTGCTCCGCGCCCACGCTTTCGCCCATGACCTCACGCTGCGGCAGACGGCCGACGCCGTCCTCGAAGGCCGGCTGAGTTTCGCTCCCGAGGCCGGTCCAAGCGGGTTGGGCGGCCTGTCACTGCAGTAAAATAAGGCCATGGCAACCACTACCCGCGCGGAGCGCGTCAGCACGGCGTTCGTGAAACTGACGGACACCCTGGTTGCGGACTACGACGTCCTGGACCTGCTCCATACCCTCGTTGAGGAATCCGTGGAACTCCTTGATGTCGCAGCCGCGGGTCTGCTCCTGGCAGATCCGAGCGGTGAACTCCAGGTTTTGGCTTCCACCAGCGAGGAGAGCCAGCTGGTGGAAGTCCTGCAGTTGCGGGCTGGTTCGGGCCCGTGCGTTGAATGCTATACGAGCGGCCGTGCCGTGGCGGTGACGGACGTTGATGCGCTTGAGCGCTGGCCGGACTTCAAGGCCGCTGCGCTGTCCCAGGGCTTCCATTCGGTGCATGCCGTGCCGATGCGCATCCACGGCCGGACCATCGGTGCGATGGGGCTCTTCGGCGCCAATCCAGGGTCCCTGACTGCCGAGGACGCTGCCATCGGGCAGGCTCTGGCGGACGTCGCGACGATCAGCCTCATCCACGAACGAACCATCAGGGAGGCAGCCCTCGTTAACGAGCAGCTGCAGCGCGCCTTGAACAGCCGGGTGCTGATTGAACAGGCGAAAGGCGTCATCGCCCACACCGCGGGAGTCGACATGGAAGAGGCGTTCAGCCGGCTACGGAATCACGCGCGCGCCCACAGTGAGGCCCTCCACGAGACTGCCGGCCGGATCGTGGACCGCAGCCTCACGCTCTAGACGGGCAGGTCCCGGTTGAACATCAGCTGTTCCAGCAGGGCCTGCTCAGGCTCCCCGGGATGCCGGGCCACGCAGCGGCGCAGCCGGGCCCGCGCCAGCTCTTCCCCCGGCGAGTTGCCGCAGAGCACTTCGTCGATGATCTCCTGCGCCTGCCATCTCAGTGACTCAATCGCGAACCGCCGGATTTCGGCTGGATTGACGTCTTCATCCAGCCATGGATCCGGATCTGAGGGCACGCTTTGGAACATCCGCTCTGCTGACATCGGGGCCTCCTTGCACCAGACCGGCTGGGCCAATATCGGCCCAACCGGCGTCGAAAGCACTGCGCGTAGGAACGACATTACAGCGAGTAAGACCGGTCTGTCTCTACCTGGCGTAAACTGGTTTGTACGATGAGTTCAGTTCCGGAATTTGGTCCGTCCCCCGTGGAAACACAGGTGGGGGCGGCAGCCGGTCACGCCGATGCCGTGGACCGGATCCTTGCTGTTGCCTATGAACTTTTCTCCCGCCGCGGAGTCCGCGACGTCGGCGTGAATGAGCTCATCGAACGGTCCGGCGTTGCCAAGGCAACCTTCTACCGGCACTTCCCCTCCAAGGACGCCCTGGTGCTCGCATTCCTGGAGCAGCGTGACCGGCAGTGGACCGTGGACGCGATCGTTTCTGAAGCCCGGCGCCGCGGGACCACGCCCACCGAGCAGCTCCTGGCCATCTTTGATGTTTTCGGTGACTGGTTCCTGCGGGAGGACTTCGAGGCCTGCTCGTTCATCAATATTTTGCTGGAGATGGGGCCGGCGCACCCCCTGGGCCAGGCCAGTATCGACTACCTGGCCAGGATCCGAGGCCACGTCCAGGCCCTCGCCGACGAAGCCGGGCTGGCCCGGACCGAGGACTTTGCCCGCTCCTGGCACATCCTCATGAAGGGGTCCATCATCTCGGCCACCGAGGGCGACATGCAGGCTAACAAGCGCGCCCAGCAGATGGCCGCCTGGCTGATCGAACACCACCGCAGCTAAGAACTGCCCCCAAACCATACAGCGCGAACGTACAGTTGAGGCCCCCAGGAAACGGTTCCTGGGGGCCTCAACTGTACGTTCGCGCGGATCCTTAGCGCTTGACGGCGTCCAGCTTGAGCATCTTGGCGATGACGCTGTCCAGCTCGGAGTCGTCGAAGATCTTCTTCCAGTCGTCCTTGATGATGGTGTCCTTGCCGTACTGGATGGCGATTTCGCAGGCCTCGGAGAACGGGTTTGAGCCGCGCAGGGCGTTGGTGAGGGCGATCTGGACGTGGCCGAACAGCATGGCCTTCGCCGCTTCCTCCGGGACGCCGGCGGTGTGGACAGTCTCGTGCAGGGCCTCATTGAGCAGGGTGCCGATCATGCAGGCCACGGTCTCCACCAGGGTGGGTTCGAGGATGGCGAGCTGCTTGACGGTGACCCAGTGGACGTCGATGACGGGCGAGTAGATGATGCGGATGGTGGCCTCGGCGGCTGCCTTGGCCTCCTCCGGGGCGTTGTCGTCAATCGCGGCGACCACGTTCTGCGGGGCGCCTTCGCCGCCGAAGGTGTCGGCCCATTCTTCCTTGGTGGTGCGCTCCAGGAACACGGAGGGGTGGCAGGGGTGTGCCACGGCCTGGACGACGTCGTCGCGCTTGGCCAGCAGTCCGGCGTACGCGGCGGCGGGGTCCAGGGTGAGCAGGATCGCGCCGGCCTTCAGTTGGGGGACAACGCCTTCGGAGACAACGCCCAGGACGGTGTCCGGGACAGCGAGGATGACCACGTCGGCGTCCTTGACGGCGTCCTCGGTGGAGGTGATGGTGCGGCCTTCGGCCTGGATGCGTTCCTGGCCTGCGGGGGAGTTCTCGCTGTAGAAGACGGTGTGGTTGCTCTTCTGGAGGTTACGGGAAACGCGCATTCCCATTTTGCCCCCGGCTCCGATGACGGCGACGGTCAATTTCTCTGCTGACATTTCACTTGCTCCTTAGGAATTCGATGCTGTGGTGGGTCCACTGGTTTTCGAGGCGGATGGTCTCCGCCTCGGAGTCCTGCCACGGCAGCCAGTGTTCGACGATCTGGTTGATGTTTCTTTGGTGGGGCGCGAACTTGCTGACCATGTACCCGTAGTCGAGCAGGCCCTCGCCGAGCGGGGCGCCGGCATAGGTGAAGCCGACCCACCCGTCCTTGCGGCCGAACGCAAAGTCCTTGATGTGCATGTTCAGGACGTAGGGCGCGACGGCGTCAATCACCTCGCGGGGCATCTCCAGGGCCGCGACCGTGTTGGCCGGGTCGCTGCAGATGCCCAGGTACGGGCTGTCCACTGCGCGGATCACGTCCAGGATCCTCGAGGTGGGCACCTGCTCGTAGGTCTCCACCGCGATCTTCACGCCGGCGGCCTCAAACTCGGGCAGCACGTCTTCGAAGATCGCCACGGCTTCCTCCGCCGTGGGGGTGTGGCCCGGGACGTTGAACATGGTCCGCAGCAGGGGGGCGCCCAGGATGCCGGCGATGTGCAGGAACTTCCGCAGGTGCTCCGGGCGGATGCCCTTGGTACCGAGTTCCAGGGAGATGCCCAGCCGGTCCGCGGTGGCCCGGATGGCTTCCAGTTCGGTGTCCGTCATCGCTTCCAGCGGCGCGTAGTCGCAGACCTGGAACAGGTCCACCCCGAATTCTGCGGTCCGTTCCAGTGCCTGGTGGATGCTGAGCGGCGCAGAGACCTTGTCCGAGAGTTGCCAGAAGAACGCGTAGCTGCTGAGGCCAATGCGTGATGTCATGAGCCTGCCGCCGTCCCGGCCAGCAGGCCAAGCCGGGCCGCAGTCTCATCCAGGATGGTCTTCAGTGCCTTCGGGTCGTGCGCGAAGCGGCCCAGGAACAGGCCGGCGACGGCGGAGTCGAGTTTGGTGATCAGGCCGGGTCCGGCGCTGCCGCCGTAGATCACGCGGCTGTCCGTCTGGCCCGGCAGGGTGCGCAGGTGCGCGTCCAGTCCGGTGATGACGGCGCTGATGTATTCCGGTGTTGCAGGTTCCGGGGCGCCGATGGCCCACTGCGGTTCGTAGGCCACGATGGTGCGGCCGGCGGGTCCGAGTGACTGGGCCCGGTTGAGGGCGGCGTCGATCTCCGCGGAGCACTGCGCGATGGCCTCTTCCGCGGAACCGGCGTGAAGTTCCCCGACGCACAGGATGGGGGTGAGGCCATTGCGGTAGGCCGCGGCGGTCTTCAGTCCGATGACTGTGTCATCTTCGCCGAAGATCCGGCGGCGTTCGGCGTGGCCCACTTCGGCGTAGCGGCCGCCGAGTTCGGCCACGGTCTTGCCGCCCACTTCACCGGTGAACGCGCCTTCGTCTTCCCAGAAGATGTCCTGGGCGCCTGCGGCTGCCCCCGCGGTGCCCAGGATGCGGGCAGCTTCGGGAAGCACCGGGAGGGTGGGCAGGACGAAGAGTTCGATGTCGCCGCTCTGGATGGCCGGGTGTGCGAACGCGATGGCGGCGACGTCGCGGCAGTAATCCACCGAGCGCTGGTAGCCGAAGTACATCTTCAGGCTGACGCCGATGATCGCCTTTGGCGTTGCCGGGTTCTTAGCAGGAAGTGACACCCTCGTAGTCCTTAATCAGGGTGACCTTCTCTGCGGAGGCGGAGGTTTCGTCGAACGTGTAGGTGAGCCATTCCTTGGCGAGCCGGCGGGCGAGTTCCAGGCCAACAACGCGCTGGCCGAAGGTGAGGACCTGGACGTTGTTGGACAGGATGGAGCGTTCAACGGAGTAGCTGTCGTGTGCGGTGACGGCGCGGATGCCGGGGACTTTGTTCGCGGCGATGGCCACGCCGAGGCCGGTGCCGCAAACCAGCAGGGCGCGGTCGGCCTTGCCGGCGGCGATGAGCTCGGCGGCGGCGATGGCCACGGACGGGTAGGGGGTGTGGCTGGTGGCGTCCACCCCGACGTCGGTCACGGATTCGACCAGGTCGGAGGCCTCCAAATCAGCCTTCAAGGCTTCCTTGTACTCGAAACCGGCGTCGTCGGCCCCAACAATCAGGCGCAGTTTCGCGCT
>DATFAE010000247.1:0-2797 GCA_035254945.1 Arthrobacter sp.
GAGCACCCGTACGTCGGCAACTGGTGGCCCACCGGCCACGGCCTGGGCTACGAGCACGGCTTCACCCACCAGGTGGTGGACCTGGTCACCGCAATCGGTGAGGGCCGCCAGCCGGAGCCGTCCTTCGCGGACGCCCTGCAGGTCCAGCGGGTTTTGGCCGCAGTGGAGGCCAGCGCCGCCAACTCCAGCCAGTGGCAGAAGGTCTAGGACCGTGGACACGGGAACAGGAGAAGAAACAGTCATGACACGACCAATCACGCTTTTTACCGGCCAGTGGGCCGATCTGCCGTTCGAGGAGGTGGCCCGGCTCGCCGGCGAGTGGGGCTTCGACGGGCTCGAGATCGCCTGCTGGGGCGACCACCTGGACCCCCGCCGGGCGGCGGAGGACGACAACTACCTCCAGGGCCGGCTGGACATCCTGGAGAAGAACCACCTGAAGGTCTTCGCCATCGCCAACCACCTCACCGGCCAGGCCGTGTGCGATGACCCCATCGACGAACGCCACCAGGGCATCCTGTCCGCGGAAATCTGGGGCGACGGCGACCCCGAAGGTGTGCGCCGCCGGGCCGCGGAGTCCATGAAGGACACAGCCCGGGCCGCCGCGCGCCTGGGCGTCAAGACGGTAACAGGCTTTACCGGATCGTCCATCTGGAAGGCGGTGGCCATGTTCCCGCCCGCCTCCGAGGCAATGATCGACGCCGGCTACCAGGACTTCGCGGACCGCTGGAACCCCATCCTGGATGTCTTCGACGAGGTGGGCGTCCGTTTCGCCCTGGAGGTCCACCCGTCCGAGATCGCCTACGACTACTGGACCGCCAAGCGCACCCTGGAGGCGATCGGGCACCGCAAGAGCTTTGGGCTTAACTTCGACCCGTCCCACTTCATCTGGCAGGACCTGGATCCGGTGATGTTCCTTCAGGACTTCGCGGACCACATCCTGCACGTGCACGTCAAGGAATCCGTCCGCCAGCTCGATGGCCGCAACGGCCGCCTGGGCTCCCATCTGGCATGGGCGGACCCGCGGCGCGGCTGGGACTTCGTCACCGCCGGGCACGGGGACGTCCAGTGGAACCGGATCTTCCGCACCCTGAACGCCATCGGCTACACCGGGCCCACCAGCATCGAGTGGGAGGACGCCGGCATGGACCGGCTCGTCGGCGCACCGCAGGCGCTGGCCATGGTCAAGGAACTCGCCCGCATCGCCCCGCCGGCAGCCGCTTTCGACGCCGCCTTCTCCAGCCGCTGACCCACACTTTCCGGCCCCAGACTTTCCGGCCCAGGCCGGCAGCCAAACAAAAGGAAACCCCCGACATGACAGAACGCAAGAACGCCCTGGTGGTCCGCGGCGGCTGGGACGGCCACCAGCCGTACGAGGCCACGGAACTCTTCATCCCCTACCTCAAGGACAACGGCTACGACGTCCGCGTCGAGGAATCCCCCAAGGTCTATGCCGACGCCGAATACATGGCAGGCGTGGACCTGGTCATGCAGTGCATGACCATGACCACCATCGAAAAGGACGAGTTCGCCGGGCTGCGGACCGCCGTCGAAAACGGCACCGGCCTGGCCGGCTGGCATGGCGGCATCGCCGATTCGTACCGCAACAACTCGGACTACCTGCACCTGATCGGCGGCCAGTTCGCCTGCCACCCCGGCAAGCACCCGGACGAGTGCGTCGGCGAGCAGTCGGACAACTACGTTCCCTACACGGTCAACATGCTTCCGGCGGCCGCGGAGCACCCCATCACCCAGGGCATCTCCGACTTCGACCTGGTCACTGAGCAGTACTGGGTGCTCTCCGACGACTACATCGACGTCCTGGCCACCACCACCCAGAAGGTTCGCGAGTGGGACCCCTGGAACCGCGAAGTCACCTCACCGGCCATCTGGACCCGCCAATGGGGCAAAGGCCGTATCTTCGTCGCCACCCCCGGCCACCGGGTCGAAATCCTCCAGGACGCCAACGTCCGCACCATCATCGAAAGGGGCCTGCTGTGGGCAAGCCGTTGAAAGTCGGAATCATTGGCTGCGGAGCCATCATCGCGCAGTACCTGGCGAACTTCCGCAAACTCGGACAGATCGACCTGGTGGCCGTGGCGGATCTGGACCCGGCACGTGCCCAGGCCGTGGCGGATGGCTACGAAGGTGTCCGCGCCATCTCCGTCGAGGAACTCCTCGCCGCGGACGACGTCGAACTGGTCCTGAACCTGACCATTCCCGCCGCCCACGCCGACGTGGCGCTGAAGGCCATCGCCGCCGGGAAGAGCGTGTACGGCGAGAAGCCGCTTGCCGCCACCACTGCCGAGGCACGCCAGGTGCTGGACGCGGCCCGCGAGGCGGGCGTCGCCGTCGGCTGCGCTCCTGACACGGTGCTCGGCACCGGCATCCAGACAGCGCGCAAGGCGATCGACGACGGACTGATCGGCGCACCCGTCTCGGCGAGCGCCACGATGGTGACCCCGGGCCACGAACGGTGGCACCCCAACCCGGACTTCTACTACCAGCCCGGCGGCGGACCCCTCCTGGACATGGGCCCGTACTACGTGACCGCCCTGGTCACCCTGCTGGGCCCGGTGGTCTCGGTCATCGGCGCGGCAAGCCACACCCGCAACGAACGCACCATCGGCTCCGGACCCCGGCAGGGCGAGAAGGTCCCCGTCAACATCGATTCCCATGTCACCGGTGTCCTGGTGCACGCCTCCGGTGCGCTCTCCACCCTGTTCATGAGCTTCGACGCCGTGAAGTCCAAGTCGCCCAACATCGAGATCCACGGCGAGCGCGGCTCCCTGGTGGTCCC
>DATFAE010000248.1:0-12441 GCA_035254945.1 Arthrobacter sp.
ATCAATGCAGCGTTCACAGCAAACCAGTGCAGTCTGCGACGTCGCTGCAGCCGCCCGACGGCAGCGATAACGCAACAAGGTAGAATTGGGAGCTGGACAACACCACGAAGGAAACCGGGCTTGAGCACTGCTGTACTGAAACCAAATGCAATCCCAGCCCCGGCTTTCGGGAGCAGGCTGGATCCGAGGGCCAACAGCCTCAATCTGATCCGGCTCTTCCTCGCGTTCCTGGTCCTCCTTGCCCATAGCTGGCACGTCGTAGGAGCGGGAAACGGCTGGGGCTTCCGAGGCGAGAACCTCGGCGGCTGGGCGGTGGCAGGATTCTTCGGCATCAGTGGTTACCTGATTACGGCGAGCAGGTTCAGCAACAGGATCGGCACGTATCTGGTCCACCGCGTTGCCAGGATCTTTCCTGCCTTCATAGTCTGCCTCGTTGTTATGGCCCTGGGCTTCGCGCCCGTCGCCTACCTGATCCAGCACGGCACATTGTTTGGTTTCTGGCAGACGCCGACCACGCCCCTCAATTCCGTTTTCGCAAATATGGCGCTGCATATTGTCAGTTATGACATCGCGGGAACTCCTGCCAACGTTCCGTACCCGGGTGCATGGAACGGCTCACTGTGGACGCTGTACTTTGAGTTCCTCTGCTATTTGCTGGTGGCGTTCATAGGCTTTGTCCCGCTGTTCAAGAAGTCGCCCTGGCCGATGGTCGTTGCCTTCCTGGCCAGCGTGGCCATCTGGGCGAACATCGCGGCCCTGAAGCCTTACCTGCAGTCCAACCTGGATTTTGAGCTCGCGGCACGGTTGGTTCCGTATTTCCTGGGCGGCGCAGTGATCCAGGTGCTGAGTTCCAAAATCGGGATCCATAAGGTTGCCGGACCTGTTTCTTTGGTTTTGGCGGCAGCCTCGATTTTCTTTGTTGACGGTTTCGGCGGCCAGCTCGCTGCCCCCTTCATCACGTATGCGCTGCTTTGGATTTCCACGTGGCTGCCTCAGCCGTCATTTGTGGCGCGGAATGACCTCTCCTACGGCGGTTACATCTACGCGTTCCCCGTCCAGCAGCTGTTGGCCGTGTTCGGTGCCTATCACTGGGGAGTCTGGTGGTTCACGCTTGCCGCAACTGTCTGCACTATCCCGTTCGCCGCGGCTAGTTGGTTCTTTATTGAACGTCCGGTCATGCGTCGGGCCAAGAAGTCTGTGTAGCAGCCCCCAGGGCAGAACGAAGGCCGGACCCGTTGGTCCGGCCTTCGTTCGCTTGCGGGGCTTTTACGGCACCGGGGTCAACCTTGTTGCATCACCGTGCGCAAGGAGATACTCGTGAACCTGTGGGTAGAGCTCCGGATCGACGATGGCGGTCATCTCAGGATGTTCCTCCAGGATGCGCGTGATCACTTGGGGAGCCTGCGTGTAGTCCTTCGCAATGTCAACAACCAGGAAGCTGATGTCCGTCGTTGTTGACGATGCCATGGCGCGCATGCCCCAGTGCCAGCGTGCAGCCAATACCGGGTCTACTGTTCCTGGTGCGGGAACATAGATTGTCGATGCGGACTCGGGGTCACGGGCACTCTGGATCAGTCTGTGGACATACGCTGGAGTCGACGTGATGTGCGCTGCCTGGCTTGCCAGCTCCACGACGGGCTTCGCTGTGGGCGGAAGGCCCACGTCTTCAAGCCCGGTAGCCGTGAATCCAAAGACCTGCGTGGCCGTCATTGCCAGGAGGCCCAGCGCCGCCGTGCGGCCAGGCCGGCGATGCAGCCTCCGCTGCGGCACCGTAATCAGGGTGGCCGCAGCCGCGACTGTCAGCGGCCAGGCCAGCAGCAGGACGGCAACCAGGTATTTGTAGAAATAATAGGAGATCTCGCCGTTCTGCAGGCTCTGCGTGACGGCAAGCCAGACGCACAGCGCAATGGGCAGGAGCAGTCCGATTGTAGCCAAGGAGACATCGGACCGTTGCCGCTTCAGCCGCGGCGACTGCGTCCTCGCCACAGCACTCCGGTTGCAGATGCCCAGAACAAGGGCCATGGCCAAGGTCACCAGCGCTAACCCGAAATCGGGCAGGGCAATTCCGCCTGTAGCCTCCAGGATAGCCTGGCTTGAACGGATCAAAGGCGCAATCTGCAGGACCGGAAGGGCAACGCCAAGAAGAGTGATTCCTGCTGCTGCAGCCGTCAGCATCCACCAGCTGCGGCTGTAGTTCTTTGTACTCCGGGCGATGGCCCAAAGCTTTGCCAGAAGGACAACAGCCACGAGCGAGAGAAGCAGCAGCCAGTTGTTGGCGATGCCGACCAGGCCCGCGCCGACGGCTGTTACCCCTGTCACCGGGATTCGTCGCTGGAAAGTCAAAAGTGCCAGCACCGTTGCTGTCGCCATGCCGCAGGCCAGGTAGAAGTTCGCGAAGCCTTCATAAACGGGGATTGATCCCGGGCCGTAAATCCAGGCCGCGGAGGCTACGGCGATGCCGGTGGCCATGACCGCCTGTCGGCGGCGGATGGCAGGAAGGGCGCACATGCCGGCAACGACGACCAGCACCGTAAACACGCTGCAGGCGGCCTGCAGGTTCATATAGGAAACGAGCTCGCTGTCCAGGCTGACTATTTTGGGCCGCAGAATCTGCGAAACCGTCGCCAACATTGTGTGGAATCCTTGCGGATACTCCCCGAAACCCCACGCGGCGCCGTCGGCGGCCGTGGGAATGGTCGGTATCACTCCACCGTTGCTGCGGATCATGTAATAGATGCTGAAGTGCGAGTTGTAGTCCCACCGGCTCATCATGATGGACAAGGCGTCGGCTGCGACGCGGATGGTCAGCATGGTGTACAGCGACAGTGCCGACATGACAGCGGCAAGGAAGGGCAGGATGTCAATACCGCGGACCTGGGGAAGCAAACGGCGGAGCCGTAGCCGGATTGAACCGGCAGAGACAATGCACCAGGAGAGCAGCCCGGCCAGGGCGGCGAGCAGGACGGTTCCGTGGTCGGTGCCCAGGAACCGCTCAGGTATCCACCAGGACAAGGGAACCAGGCCGGTGACGATCAGCCCATTGAACAGGATGCGTTGTGACAGCACTTTGGCGGTGGGGACCAGGAGAAAAAGAATGCCCGCCAGCATCAGCGCGGCGACACCCTGGAGGAGGCCCGCTGACCGGAGGGCGATTACCAGCCCTCCCACGGCCAGGAGCGCCGCGACTCCCATTAGATGGCGGGCAGCCTTCACGCTGGGACCCGGCCAAGGGGGGGATGCCCTGGAAGTCCTGGGACGAAGGGCCTGCTGGTCTGTAACGGCTGTATTCACGGAAAATTCCCCCAACTTTGTTGCGTCCCTGGCTGCCCTGGATGCGATTGCTGATGACGTAGGGCGGCGGGTCGGGTCTGCTCGCGACGCCGCCGGGTCGGAGGGTTCTTGCGGTTAACGGCGTCGGGGACCGGAGACGCCCCGCACGCCGTCGACGATACCACTGAGCACGTTGGCCAGCCTTGCGCCCCTGCCAGGGGCGAGCAATGTGACGACGGCAAGGTGCCTGAAGTCTGCCAGGAACCCCTTCAGCGTCCACAGCGGGAACTTCCGGCCGTACTGCCGGGCCAGCAGGATGCGGTTCCTGAACAGGTAGTAGTAACGCCAGACCGCAGCCGTCCGAACTTTGAGGGGTTGGCCGCCGAGGGATAGTTCCTTGCCCAGCACGTTGGCCACCGCAGGGCTGCCCAGCGAATGCTGGAGTGCCGCCCCCGGGGAAATAACGGTCCGAAGTCCGACGGCGGCACACCGCAGGTAGAACTCGCTGTCCACGCCGTCGATAAAAAGGTTGTCCTGGAACAGGCCGAGCCGTTCCAGCACGGGGACCGGTATAAGCAGTCCCGACTGGATAGGTTCGCCGCCGAGCTGGATGCCGTTCAACTTGCCGCTGCGCCGCACGGGGAGGCCAAGGACGGATCCCGGTCCGACCATGCCCACAGGGACACCGGCAGCGTCCGCGGCCCCAGCGGCGGCGACGAGAGAGTCAACGTATCCGTCGTCGAGCAGCGAGTCCTGATCCATGGTGAGGATGTAGTCCGGCTTTACCTTGGCCATGAGCGCAGCCGTGATGCCGGCATTGAGTGCTGCGGCGATGCCGGAGTTGCTGCCCAGCTGTTCCACTACGCAGCCGCGCGCAGCCAGGCGCGCCAGGACGTCAGAGGGATCGTCGGGGCTGCCGTCGTCGACTACTACTACCGTGTCCACCTGGCGGAGCAGTGCCTGGGCATTGGCCAGCACGCTGTCGTCAGGGTTAAACAGAGAGACGACGGCGGCAACAGAGGGCATGGCTGGTCCGCTCGCGTCAGGCGGGCTGAACGTCGGGCTGGACGTCAATCCAGTTGGCGAGACGGTCAATTCCCTGGGCGAGGTTGTACTGCGGGGTCCAGCCCAAAACCTGTTCGGCTGCCGTGATATCGGCCCAGGCGTGGCGGACGTCGCCCTGACGGTACTGCCCGGTAACGTGCGGCTCGGGCGCGTTGTAGTGCGCCGCGATGAGCTTGGCAGCCGTCCCGATGGTCTGGAATTCACCAGAGCCGATGTCCATGGGTTCGCCTTGAACCGTCGGGGAGACCGCGCCGGCGACGATGGCTGATGCGACGTCGTCAATCAGAATGAAGTCGCGGCGGACCTCGCCGTCCTCATAAAGGGGGATCGACTTGCCGCCCATGGCCATCCTGCAGAACAGGCTCATGATGCCGGTGTACGGGTTGATCAGGGACTGGCCAGGGCCGTAGACGTTTTGCAGCCGCAGGATAACCGTCTCCACGCCGAAGGCCTTCGCCCAGGCCTGAAGGACATGCTCCTGTGCCAGTTTCGTGGCCCCATAAACGCTTACGGGTGCAGGAAAGGTCTCGGAGGCCTTCATGGCCACAGGCGCAGCGCCGGGGAAGTCCCACTGCGCCTGGTCCAGGGTGTCGCTGGTCCGCTGTCCGGGGTAGAAAAGCTTGCCTTCGGCGTCGGCCCAGGCGCCTTCACCATAGACGGCCCGGCTGGACGAGAGGACAATGCGGCGGGGCAGCTTCCCGTGGCGGTTGAGGCCGTCGAGCAGCTGTGATGTTCCGACGACATTAACGTGGGTGTGCCGGGTGGCTTCTTCCAGTGACTGGCTGGTGCCGGTTTCGGCAGCCAGGTGGATGACAACGTCGGGGGTATGCAGCGCCAGTACTTTGTCCCAGGTGCTGGCCTCGGCAATGTCGGCGACGATGAGGTCAGCGCGAGGATCAAGTTCCGCCGGCCGCGCTCCGGAGGCATGGATCTGGGGATGCAGGCTATCGACGACCACAACCTGGTCGAAGGCATCCGCCAATGAGGCCGAAATGGCGCAGCCGATGAAGCCGGCGCCGCCCGTTACGAGGACGGTACCGCCCGGACGGGGTGTCGTTTCAGGAGAAGTCACAGGGGACCTTTCATTGCAGGCTGGTTACTTGCCGAAGGAATGGCGGACTAGGGCCTTGACCGCGGTTGAGTTGCGGTTGAGGACTGCCTTGGGAAGCAGCGAAACTGAATGGGCCCGGGACGTGAGCCGGAGCCGGGCAGAGCGCGCGGCGCGGTGCCAGCCCAGGGCCTCCGCCTGCGCGGCAGAAACGGCAAAGTACTCTCGCTCGCCGGCGAACCGTGACCCATCGATCAGTTTGGTGGAAGAGGCGCTGTTGGAATGCCTCCGATACTGAAAGCACACGGCCGGATCGATCAGAAGTTGATCGCCCTTATAGACCATATCCATGATGAGGGCCAGGTCCTGGATGATGGGGAAACCGTCGCGGAAGTCCACCTCGCGGATCTTGTCGGTCCGGAATGCCAGCGAGGGCCAGTAGAGCCAGTCGCCGTGCATGAGGTTGGACGCGATGGCCTCACCCGATATGATCTGCCGCCCCCGGCCCCGCGGCCGCACGATCGTCTGCTTGACCGAATCGACGAGGGTACTGACAACCTGGCTGTTCTCGTCGATGACCTGCACGCCGGGCTGGATGATGGCTGCATCCGGGAAGAGCCTGTGCGCATCGAGGATCACGTCAACATAGTTTGGAAGCAGGACGTCGTCGCAGCCGAGGATTACCATGACCTCCTGCGTAGCCATGGCGACGCAGGTGCGGTAATTCTCCGTGATGCCGGCGTTCACGTCCTTGCGGATGTACTTTACCCGGGCGTCGTCGATCCCAGCCATATACTCGGAGATCTCAGTCCCGGGGTATGCGTCGTCCACGACGGTCAAAAGCCAGTCGCCGTTGTCCTGGGCCAGGACGCTGCGGACCGTTTCCTTCATGTAACCGGGGTCGCCCCAATAAGGAACGAAGATATCGAGTGGCATTTAGGAATCCGAGCTTTCAGTTGGTAGGTCCAGGGGGGTAGTGGAGGAATCCGTCGATCGTGGTTTCACTGTCCCGGAGGCAGCGCCCACGCGGGCATGATGTTCCAGGGCTTCCACTTGCGCCCGCAGGATGGCGACTTCCTCGGCCAGCGTCCTTGTTTCGTCCTCCACTACCGAGATCTCCCAGGAAAGGTGAAGGCAGACGCCCAGCAGCATAAGGATGCTCATAGCGAACAGAAGGTTGGAAGGCACCTGCACGCCGACGTATTCGGCCACAATGTTCAGCAGCCGGGGGAACGCTGCCAAAACGAGGGTAGCCACGCCGACGATCAGCCAGAGTGCGGCGTATTTCTCCCGGAGTTTCTTGCGCCGGAGCATCTCGACCACCAGGGCGACGATAGCGAGAGCCAGCAGGAAGGCTGCAATATTGCCCAAAGCTAGGCTCCTATGGTGTCGGCGGCAATCACGGACGGCGACGTCGGTTTTCTGGTCAGGGCGAATAGCAGTGCGAACACCGACCGGCCGAGGTAGATGGCGGCTTTGGCGGGATTATGGCTGGGTTTCCCACCCTGGCGCGCGCGCATTTCAACCGGCACCTGCGTCACTGTGCACCCGGACCGGATGGCGACAACCAGGGAGTCGATCGTGTCGCCAAGGTACTCGGCGGGGTAGTGGTCCAGGTACTGGCTGATGGCCCGGTGGTTCGCCGCCCGGAACCCGCTTGTCACGTCTGTCAGCCTTGTTTTGGCCAGTGATGAAATGACCCTGGCAAGAAGCTGCATTGCCCACTTTCGCGGACCAGTCACCTTGTATTCGCCACGGTCCGCGAAACGGGCACCGATGGAAATATCCGCGTGGGCAAGGCCAGCGAGGACTTCGTCGATGCTGCGGGGATCGTGCTGGCCATCAGAATCAACCTGGATCACCTGGGTGTAGCCCAGCCGGCGGGCGTATTTGAACCCCGCCCTCATTGCTCCGCCCACACCCAGGTTAAAAGGGAGATTGAGCACGGTAGCGCCGGCGGCTTCAGCTTCGTCGGCAGTGTGGTCTGTGGACCCGTCATTGACCACCAGGACGTCATAGCGCGTGTTGGTAGCCAGGACTTCCCGAACGGTATTGCCGACGGATTCGGCTTCATTCCAGGCAGGCATGATCACCAGGACGCGCGGGGAGGGATTCGGTTCCATGTTGTCCAAACTATATCAATTCCAGAAAGGCTCAGCGGCGTTACTGCGGGGGGACGCGTCGCCCCGCGCGTTCCCGGAGCAGCTGTTGTTCCAGCTCAGCGGGTATTCGGCCGGTGACGCCGCGAAGGGCGTCCGTGAATCCAGCTGCTGCTGCCTGGGCAAGCTTGAGCCGGCCCGGGCTGAAGGCAAACCTCAGGACGTGCGCCTTCAGCTCCTCGACCAAACGCCGGCCCACCCACCCGGGATCCTTCAGCCCGTACCTGCGCGTCAGGAGAGTTCCGTTGCGGCAAATGTAATAGACGCGGCTGGGCGAATGGTAATTGTAAGAAACCTCACGTCCGAAAATTCGAAGGGGCCTTCCGAACAGCGTGGACGGTTCCCGCTCGCCAAGGTCGTGTTCGATTTGGCAACCCTCGCCCACAATGACGGCCAGGCCTGCTCCCCGTGTCCGCATAGTGAATTCGGAGTCAACACCGTCAATGAACAGCCCTTCTTCAAAGGGGCCGACGCGCTCCAATGTCGAACTGGGGATGAGGAACCCGGACTGCATCGGGTCAAACGGCTGGATGAACGGGCCTTTGCGGTGGAGAAGCGGGACCGGATGCCCACTGTATGCAGCCGCCGTGATAAAGCCCACACGCAGGTGGGCGGCCATCGCCCGGCGATAGGTGTCCAGCGCAAGCCGAACGTACTGCCCCGTCGGGGAAGAATCCTGGTCAAGCGTTAGGAAGAACTCAGGGTTCCACTGCGCACGGGCCTTCTCGACACCCGCGTTAAGTGCGGCGGCGATGCCGGAATTAGTTGGCTGGCGCAATACGGTGGCTCCGACGGCGGCCAGCTCCTCCAGGACAGGTTCGGCAGTGGCCGGCGAGCCGTCGTCGACAACGACGATGTGGCTGACCTGGGTCAGGAGTTCACGGACAGTGTCGACGAGTGAAGGCGACGGCCGGTAGGCGGCGACCACGGCAACCACTGCCGGTTCGGAATCATGCTGCGTCAAGGATTGGGTCCAATCTTTCGTGGCTGATTAGTTTCCAGCCCGGAATGAGCAGGGTGACAAACAGCACGGCCTCACTCAGGGCCATGCCCAGTGCTATCCCGGGTGCATTGCCGGCCGAGCCAGCCCAGATCATGGCTGCCACGCCGAACGCAGCAGAAACCAGAGTCCAGGTCAGGACCAGGTTCTGCCGCCCCGCGGGAATCAGCAGGTTTCGGATAAACGGCGTGCTGGCGCTCAGGAAGAGGAACGCCAGACCGAAGTACAGGCACAGTTCCGTCGTGGCCTGGGCCTTGCCCACAAAAAGGAGGCTGCTGACGAACGGCCCCGCCAGGGTCAGAATGACCGCCCCGACCAGACCAAGCCCTGCGTGGGCCACAATGGCAGCGAGGTGGCGTTGGCGGCGGTTGGCCGCTCCCTGTTCGATCGTCCAGCCCTGGAACGCGTTTCCGAGGGCAATGACTGTGAAGAGGCCGAAGCGGTAAAGCGTGTCAGCGGTGGCAAGGCTCCCCGACGCCGCCGGTGAGGTGCTGGCGGTGGCAATCGGAGTTGGCGTCGACGCGTAGGCGTTGCCGGCAAGGCTGATTCCTGCGGTGCGGCCTTGGGCGGCCAGTTCACGCAACGAAGCACGGGCATCAGTGGCAAGCCATTGTTGGCCAGGCGAGAACTTCAGGTGAAAGGCGACCAGGGCGGCAACCGAAGCGACAGCCACGAGCGCTGTGAAGAACCAGAGCTGGTTCGTCAGCAGGAGGATCGGCGCTGCCGCGGCCGTGGCCAGGAACCGCGGAACGGTGTCATACAGGGCGAGAAGCCGGGGCTGGCCTAAACCGATGCAGAACCACGACGGCGACATCCCGGCGAAGGCTACAGCCCAGGCCATGGCCACTGCCTCCCACCGAAACGCCGGAACCGCCACGAGCGCCGTCACGAGGGCCGATGCTGGCAGCACGACACCCAGCAGGAGAAGTCGTGTGCGGATGCTCCGCGCGTAGACGTGGGCACGTTCGTCCTCACGGGCCGCACGGGCTACGGCCACGGGGCCGTCCACATTCCAGCCCCACATCAGCACCGTAGCAGCGAACGTGCCAATTGCCTGGCCGGACAGAACGCTGGAGATGCCTTCCCCTCCGACCACGCTGGAGATCACCGGAATCAGCAGGAGCGGGGTGATCAAGGACAACAGCGGCAAAACCGTGAACCCGGAGAGGCGCAGAAGTACGGTCTTCATTCGTTGAGGTGTCCTTGGTTTTCTGTAGGGGGCTTTGTCGATCTTACGGGATGGGCGTGCCCCAACAGCCGTCACCTACTATGGTGCAGACGAAGGATCCCGCCCTGCACCGCGGCGGCGACCACTTGCCGCGATTGAAATGTGAGGCCATGACAGCCGCCGACCAGCCTGACCACCACCCGATCCGGGCCAGCATTTGCATGGCGACCTACAACGGATCCCGCTACATCGAAGAACAACTCGAGTCGATCCTCAGGCAGCTGGGTCCAGACGACGAAGTCGTGATTGTCGACGATGCGTCATCGGACGGGACGGTGGACAGCATCCGTTCCTTTGGGGATGCAAGGATCAGGGTCATCCAGGCAACCTCCAACCAGGGCTACGTTAAGTCCTTCGAGCAGGCCGTACTTGCGAGCCGTGGCGACGCCATTTTCCTGTCTGACCAGGATGACGTCTGGGTGGAAGGGCGGCTTGACGCCATGCTCAAGGCACTCGAGTCAGCAGCAGTCGTGGCTTCAAATTTTGACGTCCTTGGCGGCGGTGACCGTCCCGCAATTCCTCTGCTGCAGGAATCAGACAGCGCCAGGCACCGGGCCAACCTCTTCGGAATCCTGGTGGGATACAGGGCCTACTACGGGTGTGGAATGGCGTTCCGCCGTGAGGTCCTGTCCAGTTTTGCGCCCATCCCGCCGTACTTGCGTGAGTCCCATGATCTGTGGCTGGCCATTCTGGGAAACAGCGCCGGCTCCATCAGGCACCTGGGCAAGGCGACGCTGCTGCGCAGGATCCATGATGACAACGCGACCCCCCGTGGTTGGCGTTCGCTGAGTATGATCGTGGGCGCCCGCATAGTTCTGCTAAGGCTCATGGCGGAAGCACGGCGGAGGCTCCGCGCGGCGGCGTGAGCAGCCGCGCGGAGCCTCAGGTTCTACGGACCTAGAAATACGAGACGTCTACGCCCCGCTGGGCCAGGCTGTTGGTGAGCTGCCAGCTGTTTCCACGCACGATGCCCACGGTAGTGGACGTGTTGCTGTCCCAATCGCCGGTGACCGGCCGGTCGGAGGACACACCGAACGGCAGGACGTCCGATACCAGCGGCCACTGAACGCGGTTGCTCAGCCACCACACGCCGTCGCGCCAGACCCCGATGCTCGTCTTTCCGTTGCCGTCCCAGTCGCCGACGATCGGAGTGTCGGAAGGGACACCGAACGCGGAGTACTCGTTGACCACCGGATAATCGATGTTGTAGCTGACCTGGAAATTTGAATTGCGCCAAATGCCGATACTGTCGCGGCCTGCACCGTTCCAGTCACCGACGATCGGAGTGTCAGAGCCGACGCCGAAGCCGACCACCTTGGTGATGACCATCGTATTGATGTCATCGACCAGCCACCACACCCCGTTCCTGACGATGCCGATGCCTGCCGTTCCGTCACCGTTCCAGTCGCCAACCACCGGCTTGTCACCCGGATTTCCGTAAGGGAAGCAGCGCCGGGGCGAGAATGCCATCTGCAGGCACCAGAAGCCGTCCTTGAACCAGCCGATGTGGGCTTTGCCGTCTCCGGCCCATTTTCCTGTCAGCAGCGTCGCCCCGGGGATAAGCCCGACAGGGTAGCTGTCTGGGGTGGCGGCGAGCTTCCGTAGTTGGTCGATGGTGCCGTTGAAGACGTTCTGGTCTCCGGGAAAGGTTGCCTTTACGGTCTGCGACGCATCGGCGTAGTCATTTGCGTATTGCCAGATCGTGTAGGTTGGCCAGCCACCCGGGACGGCGGGGCTGCTGGTGTAGTACGACGCCAGCCATAGTGGGTTGGTGCTGCTGAACTCGGAGGTGTTTCCGAGGCAGTCGCGCCAGAAGTAATAGCCCGTGTAGATCATGGCCTGTTTGTTGGTCAGGCGATACAGCGTGGACGTGAAATCGCGTACCCAGGTGGTCAGCTGGGATGGTGACATCCCGTAACACTTATTGGTGTCGCCGTACGGGTTGTCCTCGATGTCCAGGGTTGGCGGCATCGTGACACCATCAGCTGACCAGCCGCCACCGTTGTTCACGAAGAACTGCGCCTGGGTTGCGCCGTCGGACGCGCTGGGTGCGGCGAAGTGATAAGCCCCCCGAAACAGCCCGGCGGAGGTGGCGCCGCCGTACTGGGCGCCGAAGTACGGGTTCCTGTAGGTAGTGCCTTCGGTGGCCTTTACATACGCGAACCGGGCACCCTTGTTCTTGACGTCGGTCCAATTCACATACCCCTGCCACGAGCTGACGTCCAGACCCAGCGGCTGACCGACCGTGCTGGCGGGCTGCTCCGGGACGGACGGCTGGGCTGATTCCGCACTTAGTGCCTTTGCCTGCGGGGCCTGGCCCTCGGCGGATGGAGCATTCATGCCTGCGCGGCCCATGGCGGCCTGCCCGGCCTCGGGAGTTGGGGCCTGAGCCTGGGCCGCCGTTGCGGTCGGTCCCGCCGCCGGTGCCTTTTCAGTATTGGATGAAGGGTCTGCCGCCGTCGGACCGGGAATCGTAGGCTGCACCGCGGGAGTGGGCGTCTGGGTCGCTGTTGGTTCCGGCGCGGGGGCGCCCGTGGTGGGAGCCGTCGTCGTGGGTGACGGTGTGGGTGCCGGCGTGACGGCAACGGCGCTGGTCCCGCTTAACAGCAGAGGAACAGCCAGTGCTGCTGCCAGAAGTCCGGCGCGGCGGGATCTGAGTATGGTCACGGTT
>DATFAE010000249.1:0-5175 GCA_035254945.1 Arthrobacter sp.
AGGGCGTCACCGATCTGCTGTTCCGGGGTGAGGTAGTCACCGAACACGGAGATGATGCGGCCTGCGAGCGAAATGTCACGGGTCTCCACCTCCACACCTGCGGTCGAAGCAAACGCCTCGATGATCGGCAAGAACGAATAGGTAGCCAGCATCGGCGCTTCGTCGGTGTGGGTATAGATAATCTTGGACATGCGCGGGCGTCTCCCTGGAGGTCGGCTGATTTTTTTGAAAATCCGGTCTATTTCACCATGGTTAACTTACCCGAGGACGCGGCTTTGAACCCTACCCGCAGCCGTAGGCGCTGCTCCGTTACTGCCGGATTACAGCGTTGGAAAACGTACGACGGCGCCACCCACCCCGGGCGGCAGGCCGCCGTCGCGCTTTGCTTTCCGGGAGTTGTTTCAGGAGTTGCCCACCCGGGCACCGGACCAGTCAGCGGCGCCTGTGGGGAACATCACTGGGCCAGACCGGGACGTACTTGGCATCGCGGCGTCGCAACTCCTCGGTTGCGGTGAAGGTGTGCACAGGGTCCACGTCGCGCAGCTGGAAGGCTTCAGCCTGGGCGGCCAGGTCCACGGGAGCCTCCTGCGGCTCGACGGTGGAGAAGTGGCGGCCGTTGAGGGTGGCCTTCCTGGCGGACTTGCGGAACGAGAACATGACGAGGGCCCCAATCTCTTATGTGCCCGGAGCCCAGTCGGACAGCCATTGCTGTGCCTCAAAAGTACTCCGCTGCCGGGAGGCGTCACCAGAGCAGAAGCCTGCTATTAGGGCATCCTGCGGGATTCTTGTGGCTTCTCTGTGGCTTCCACACAGCTCAAGGGCGCACCCTACATGAGACGTCACTACTATTTACAAACTTGTCATATCCGGATAAATTCGGTAGGTCACTCGGCGGGCTTGACCGGAGCCCTCCCCCACCCGTTTAGACAGGACAACCATGACACGTACGAGGTCTCTGGCTACCAGCCTCCTGAGCCTTTCCGCGGCCGCACTGCTTGCCTTCACCACAGCCGGCGCAGCAACGGCTGCCCCGTCCGCCCCGGATGACAAGGAGCAACCCTCCGTCGCCAGCGCTGCCGTGGACGGTACGGGAGCCGCCGAATACTGGACCGCAGACCGCATGCGCAGCGCCATCCCCGGCGACGTCCTGGCAGGAAAAGCCCTGGAGCGAGGCAACACCTCCAGCGCAGAGACCGTGGAAAAGGGCACCAGCGTGACGGTGCAGGGGACCAAGGGCAAACCGACCCTCCACCAGGATGAAGCCCCCGTGTCACACATCGGCAAGGTCTTCTTCACGATGGGCCAGTACAACTACGTCTGCTCCGGAAATGCGGTGGCGTCAGCAAACAAGAGCACCGTCACCACAGCCGGACACTGCGTCAACGAAGGCCCCGGCGATTTCGTCACCAACTTCGTGTTCATTCCCGCTTACGAGGACGGCGCCGCGCCCTATGGCAAGTGGACTGCCGAAGCACTATACGCCCCCACCCAGTGGACCGTAAACGGTGACATGCAGTACGACACAGGGTTCGCCGTCGTGAGTCCCGTGCAGGGGCAATACCTGTCCGACGTCGTGGGCGCATCAGGGGTGGCCTTCAACGCAGCCCGGGGCCTGACCTACAAAGCGTTCGGCTACCCGGCGGCGTCACCCTTCACGGGCAAGACGCTCGTGAGCTGCTATGGCACCGCGTCGAACGACAGGCGCAATCCTCAGTTCAACTCCCAAGGCATCCCCTGCGACATGACCGGCGGATCTTCGGGCGGCCCATGGTTCATCCAGGGCAGCACCCCCGAAACAAGCGGTTCAAACGGCCTCCAGAATTCCATCAACAGCTACGGCTACAGCGGCGGTTCCGCCGTGATGTATGGCCCGTACTGGGGCACCGTCATCCAGGACACCTACAAAAGTGCCGCCGCTTCCTAAGGAATCCTCGCCAGGAGAGGATTCCGTCAGCCACAGCGAGCCAGCCCAGTCGCACGGGGAGATCCTTGAGTACTGGACGCCGGCGCGGCTGGCGCAAGCCAGGCCCCGGGAGCTTCGGCTTCCGGAGGAGGGGTCCGCGCCTCAAGCAGCGGGGCGCGGATCCTCATGCGAGTAAATGGCCAGTAGCAGTTAAAGCCCGACGGCGTCCGTCCCCACCGAGGGGACGGACGCCGTCCGCGTTTTGAGCTTCATCGATTGCTCCAACAACGCCGTTTTCAGGAGTGAAAAGGGCGCCATTGAAGCAATCGATGGCGGGTACTAGTGGAAGAAGTGGCGGGCACCGGTGAAGTACATGGTGACGCCGGCCGCGTTGGCTGCGGCGATGACTTCCTCGTCCCGGACAGAACCGCCGGGCTGCACCACGGCGCGGACGCCGGCGTCGATCAGGATCTGCAGGCCGTCGGCGAACGGGAAGAACGCATCCGAGGCAGCCACGGCACCGCGGGCGCGCTCAGGCGCCCCACTCGCGTCGGTGTTGGAGGCACCGCCAGCCCCTTCGACGTCGGACTCCACCTTCACGCCCAGCGTGTTGGCCCGCTCCACGGCGAGGCGGCAGGAGTCCAGGCGGTTGACCTGGCCCATGCCGATGCCCACGGCGGCACCGTCCGCGGCGATGAGGATGGCATTGGACTTGGCCGCACGGCAGGCGGTCCAGGCGAAGGCGAGATCGGCCAGCGTCTTTTCGTCGGCGGCGTCGCCGGCGGCGAGGGTCCAGTTGGCGGGGTTGTCGCCGTCGGCGTCCACCTTGTCGGACATCTGGACCAGCACGCCGCCTGACACCTGGCGCATTTCCGCCGGGTAGCGGCCGTAGCCCTCCGGCAGGGCGAGGAGGCGGATGTTCTTCTTCTTGGAGAGGATCTCCACTGCCTCGGGCTCGAAGGCCGGGGCGATGACCACTTCGGTGAAGATGCCGGCAACGGTCCGGGCCATGCCGGCGGTGACCGTGCGGTTGGCTGCGATGACGCCGCCGAAGGCCGAGACGGGGTCGCAGGCGTGGGCCTTGGCGTGGGCGTCGGCGATCGGGTCTTCAGCATCTGCCGAGCCGACGGCCACACCGCACGGGTTGGCGTGCTTGATGACGGCGACGGCCGGCTCGGCGAAGTCGAACGCGGCGCGGAGGGCGGCGTCGGCGTCGACGAAGTTGTTGTAGCTCATGGCCTTGCCGTGCAGCTGGTCGGCCTGGGCGATGCCCGCGGGAGCGGCCTTGTCCACGTACAGCGCAGCCTGCTGGTGCGGGTTTTCGCCGTAGCGGAGGACCTCGGAACGCTCCAGCGCAACGCCGGCGTAGGCAGGCCAGTCAATGACGCCGTCGCCGTCCTCATCCAGGAACTGGCTGGCGGTCCAGGTGGCCACGGCGTTGTCGTACGAGGCGGTGTGGGCGAACGCCTTGGCGGCCAGCCGGCGTCGTGTCTTCAGGTCAAAGCCGCCTTCAGCGGCCGCGGTGACAACCTGACCGTAGAAGTTGGGGTCAACAACAATGGCGACGGCGGCGTGGTTCTTCGCAGCTGAGCGCACCATGGCGGGACCGCCGATGTCGATCTGCTCGACGACGTCGTCCTGCTCGGCGCCGGACTTGACGGTCTCCACGAAGGGGTAAAGGTTCACCACCACGAGGTCGAAGGTTTCGATCTCCATACCGGCGAGGGTTTCCATGTGGGCCGGGACGCGGCGGTCGGCGAGGATACCGCCGTGCACGCGCGGGTGCAGTGTCTTCACGCGGCCGTCCAGCATTTCCGGGGAACCGGTGACTTCCTCGACTTCCTGGACCGGGATGCCGGCCTCGGCGATCTTCTTGGCGGTGGAGCCGGTGGAAACGATCTTCACGCCGGCAGCATGCAGGCCCTTGGCGAGCTCCTCCAGACCGGTCTTGTCGTAAACCGAGATCAGGGCCCGGCGGATGGGAACACGGTCAAGCTGCGTGAAGCTCACAAAAGTCTCCGTCTTATCTCGCGGAACAGTGCCGCGGTTGGTGGGGATATGGCCAGTTTATCGCGTTGTCGCGCCTGCCCCTCCCACATTGCGGGGCCCGCTTTGCGTGCCGCAGGCGCATCAACCAACGCAGAGTGGGCCCCGCAACGGCATTCCGCTACGACGCCGGGCCCCGCCAGCCGCGTTCGGCCAACGCCCGGCGGAGCTTCAGCTCGGATGACATGGCTGACGGCGCAGCGCTGGCCCGGATGAGGGGTGCCGACGGGGTTATCCACAATTTAGTGCCTCCTGCCGATGGGTGACTTCCCCTCCACAGCGCTTGCTGGGCCCGCTCTGCGTGCTTGGGGGGCTCGCAGCGGCGCAGAGCGGGCCCAGCAACGGAAGGTCCCTCTAAGATTTAGGCAGGAGGCCAACATGAACACTTACACCACTGTGCCCAGCGGCGAACAGGTGGTCCAGGAACTGCCATGGCGGTGGAAGGTCCAGGGGCGGATCTTCCTCATCGGAGGCCTGGGTTTTATGTTCGACGCCTGGGATGTGACCCTCAACGGCATCCTCATCCCCCTGCTGTCGACCCACTGGGCCCTGGCGCCCGGTGAGGTTGCGTGGGTGGGTACGGCCAACCTGATCGGCATGGCCCTGGGCGCGTTTGTGTGGGGCACCATCGCGGACACCATAGGACGCAAGAAGGCGTTTACGGCCACGCTGCTGATCTTCTCGCTCTTCACCGTCCTGGGCGCCTTTGCGCCCGACTTCGTCTGGTTCTGCGTCTTCAGGTTCATGGCCGGCTTTGGACTGGGTGGCTGCATTCCGGTGGACTATGCGCTGGTGGGCGAGTTCACTCCACGCAAGCAGCGCGGCAAGGTCCTCACGGCCATGGACGGCTGGTGGCCGGTGGGCGCCGCCCTGGCAGGCTTCGTCTCCGCCGGCCTGGTGGCCGCGTTCGGTGACTGGCGGCTGACCATGCTGGTCATGGTGCTGCCGGCGCTCCTGGTGTTCTGGGTCCGCCGGAGCGTCCCCGAATCCCCGCTGTTCCTCATCCGCAAGGGCCGGCGGGACGAGGCAGCCAAGGTCATCGACGACCTCGTCGAAGCCACCGGCGCCGAACCCCGCGCCTACAGCCTGCCCGATGCGCAGGAGGTTCCGCGGCTCTCAGCCGGCAGTGCCTGGCACCAGTTGCGGCTGGTGTGGCAGTTCAACTGGAAGATCACGGCCACCGCCTGGGCCCTGTTCTTCAGCATCCTGCTGGTCTACTACCTGTC
>DATFAE010000250.1:0-6670 GCA_035254945.1 Arthrobacter sp.
GGTGGGAGCGGTGGAGGGCTATCTGTACGAGCCCGACGGTGCGGTCATCCGCGCGGGGCTTGTGGCCGATGTCGCGCTCCAACTGGGCGGCCACCTGGTGGATGAGCACATCGCCTACTTCTGCGCGCCGGAACTGGTGGAGACGCCCTTCGCCCGCGCCTACCGGGTCCTGGAGGTGATGCCCTACAACGTCAAGGCGCTCAAGGCCTGGGTCAAGGACAACGGCATCGGCGTCCTGGACATCAAAAAGCGCGGCACGTCCGTCACCCCTGAAGAACTGCGCAAGCAGCTCCTTCCCGGAGGCAGGAACACAGGCAAAGGCAACAGCAGGAAGGCCGGAAACAAAACAGCCACCCTGGTCCTGACCCGCATCGGGGAGGACCGGGTGGCCATCGTGGTGGAACCGGCCTGACGGCCGGCGGACCCGGCTGCCGGCCTGAGGCTACTGGGCGCGGGTGAATTCCTCGGCGGCCCTGACCTGCTCGTCGGTGGGACGGACGCCCGTGTACAGCACAAACTGCTCCAATGCCTGGATGGTGGCCACCTCGGCCCCGGTGATCACCGGCTTTCCGGCGGCGCGGGCCGCCTTGATCAGCGGCGTTTCGGCCGGCAGCGCCACGACGTCGAACACCACCTTGGCCGCGGCAATGGTGTCTTCCGGGAAGGACAGGGAGGCGGCTTCCGGACCCCCCTGCATCCCGATCGGGGTGACGTTGATGATCAAATCTGCCGTGCCGCCGTCGAGCGTTGCGCGCCACTGGAAGCCGTACTGCTCCGCGAGGGCCCTGCCGGTGTTTTCGTTCCGGGCAATCACCGTGACGTCCGTGAAACCGGCATCGCGGAGGGCCGCCACAGTGGCTTTGGCCATGCCGCCGGCACCCTGCACGATGACCGAATAGCCGGTGGGGACGGCGTTGGTTTTGAGCAATTGTTCGATGGCTGTGTAGTCCGTGTTGTAGGCCTTCAGGTGCCCGTCGGTATTCACGATGGTGTTGACGGAATCGATGGCCTTGGCCGAGGGGTCCATCTCGTCCACAAGCGCGATCACGTCCTCCTTGTAGGGCATGGACACCGCGCAGCCGCGGATCCCCAGGCCCCGGACGCCGGCGATGGCCTGGGCGAGGTCGGTGGGGGCGAAGGCCTTGTAGATCCAGTTCAGGTCCAGCAGGCCGTAGAGGTAGTTGTGGAAGCGGGTCCCGTTGTTGCTGGGCCGCGCCGACAGCGAGATGCAGAGGGTCATGTCTTTATTAAGAATGGGCACCGGTCCATTAAACCGCCGTTGGTCCCCCGAACAGACTCGGCGCCGTTCGTTACGGGCAGCCGGTGCCGGCGGGGAAGCTTCCGACGGCGGCGGGCAGCTTTCCGGGGGCCGTCGCCTTGCCAGCCAGCACAGCTGCAAGGGCATCGAAAGCGCCCGGGCTCCGTCCGTACAACGCCACCTTCACCGGCGCCGGAGAATCCTTCAACGGCCAGGGCGCGTCCAGCGACACGGCGATGTCTCCCCCGGCCGGAGCGCCGCCGTAGCCGATGAGGTTGACCACCGGCCCCCCGCCGATGGCCAGCCCGGCCTTCACGGCGGCGGCCTCGAACCGCGCCCTTTCCTGCGGGGAGCCGCCGGCCACCTGGACACTGCCGGGCACCAGCGGCCCGCTGCAGGGTCCGGACAGCACGGTGACGGCCCCGGCGGAGACCCTGGCCGAGATGTCCCCGCCACTTCCGGGAGCTGTTCCAGGAGAGGACGCAGGAGTCCTGCCGCGCCAGATCATCATGGTGGCCACGCGCTGCGCGGCCTCGTCCAGGCGTGCTGCCGGCAGGCTTCCGCCGGCCACGGCGCCCACGATGGCCGCGTGGGCCTGTACCACGTCCGGGGGCATCAGCAGCAGGTCCGCTCCGGCGGCGAGCGCAGCCACGGCAGCTGAGCCGTCCGGATACTGTTTCTGGACCGCGCCCATGTTAAGGGCGTCTGTCACGGCTACCCCGTTGAAGCCCATGCCCCGCAGCGCCGTGTAGGTGGGTTTGGACAGCGACGCCGGCACCCCGGGTTCAAGGGCAGGCACGGCAATGTGCCCCGTCATGACCATCGGCATGCCTGCAGCGATGGCCGCCCGGAAGGGTTTCCAGTCCCGGGCTTCGAGGTCCGGCACACCGGCGGGCTGCACGGGCAGGTCCTGGTGCGAGTCCACGGTGACCGAGCCGTGCCCGGGAAAGTGTTTTACGGCCGGCAGCACGCCGGCCCCCTGCATTCCCTGGGCGAAGGCCAAGCCCAGCGCCCCTGCGGCGTCGGGGTTCCCTGACATGGAGCGTGCACCGATGGTGGGATCCGAGGGGCCTATCGTCACGTCCGTGTCCGGCGCGAAGTCCACGTTGAAGCCCAGCGGCGCGAGCTCGGACGCCAGCGCGCGGCCGGCGTCCTGTGTGAGCGGCACGTTGCCTGCGGCGCCGTAGCTCATGGGCGTGGGCCATTCGGTCAAGGGCGCACCCAGCCGGGCCACCACGCCGCCCTCCTGGTCCACCCCGATGAGGCCCGGCCACGTCCGGCCGTCCGCGCGGGCCGCCCCGGCCAGGCGTGCGGTGATGGCTGCCATGGCGGCGGGATCCACCTGCTTCTGCGCGTCCACGGGAACGTTGTCCCCCATGATGATCGAGCCCGCCAGGTGGAGGCGCTCGATCGTGGCGGCGTGCGCTTCTGCGTCCGGGCCGGTGAAAAAGGGCATCAGGACCTGGCCGGCCTTCTGCTCGGGGGTCATGGCCGCCACCGCCGCGACGGCTGCGTCCTTGTCGCGCTGCTCAGGCCCCCAGCCGAGCGGCCTGGCCCCGGCATCCGGTGAGGCAGAGGGCGACGGCGGTGCCGGCGTCGTCCGTTTGGCTGCGGAAGGTGCGGGCGTGCCGGGAGTGGAAGCCTGGGAAGAAGGGCCGGGTGCCGGAACGGGGACTGCGGTGCAGGCTGCAAGCGTGGCAGCCGCTGCCAAAGTGAGGGTGGTTTTGTGAAGACTGTCACGGGTCAGGGGGAATAAGGCCATCAATACGATGCTACCCCTGCACTAGACTTGAACCACCCGTTCGCCTGCCGGCCGCCGCCTGCCAGGGCAGCCTGCCGGGACGTGCGCCGGGCACAACAGAACAGTTAGGGGAACGCATGAAGATTGATTTCGCTTCATCGAGGCAATCAACTCTTGGTGTGGAGTGGGAGCTGGCGCTCGTGGACGGCCAGACCGGTGAGCTGGCCTCAGTGGCCAACGAGGTGCTCCGGGGCGTCGCCGCCAAACACCCCGAACTGAACGAGGACGACGAACACCCCCACATCAAGCAGGAACTCCTGCTGAACACCGTGGAACTTGTCACTGGAATCTGCGAGACCGCCGGCGAGGCCAAGGAAGACCTGAGCCGGTCCCTCGCGGCTGTCCGCGAAATCACCGACCCCATGGGCGTGGAGGTTTTCTGCGCCGGGAGCCACCCGTTCAGCCCGCCGCAGCTGCAGCCCGTCACGGACAAAGCCCGCTACGCCAAGCTGATCGACCGCACGCAGTGGTGGGGCCGGCAGATGGTCATTTACGGTGTGCACGTCCATGTGGGCCTGGACCGGCGCGAGAAGGCCCTTCCGGTGCTGGACGGCCTGGTCAACTACTTCCCGCATTTCCAGGCGCTTTCGGCGTCCAGCCCGTTCTGGGGCGGCGAAGACACCGGCTATGCCTCACAGCGGGCGCTGATGTTCCAGCAGCTGCCCACCGCTGGCCTGCCATTCCAGTTCAGCTCCTGGGACCAGTACGAGTCCTACGTCCAGGACATGTTCACCACCGGCGTGATCGACACACTGTCCGAAATCCGCTGGGACATCCGCCCGGTTCCCAACCTGGGCACCATCGAGATGCGCATCTGCGACGGCCTGGCCACGCTGGAGGAAGTGGGCGCGATAGCCGCCCTCACCCAGTGCCTCGTCGATGAATTCTCCACCACGCTGGACAACGGCGGGACCATCCCCACCATGCCGCCGTGGCACGTCCAGGAAAACAAATGGCGTGCCGCCCGCTACGGCATGGAGGCCATCATCATCCTCGACGCCGCCGGCAACGAGCAGCTGGTCACCGACCACCTGCTGGAGACACTGAACCGGCTGGAGCCCGTGGCTGCCAAGCTCGGCTGCCCTGACGAGCTCGCCGACGTCGAAAAGATCATCAGCCGCGGCGCAGGCTACCAGCGCCAGCGCCGGGTGGCCGCCGAGCACGGCGGGGACCTGCGGGCCGTGGTGCTGGACCTCGTCAAGCAGATGCGGAACGGCCCCACCGCCTGACCTGGCCCCTCCCGAAACGGGGCACTTCGACACGGACACGCCGGCCGCCGTCGTGATGTACGACGGCGACGCCGCCAAAGTGCCCCGCGACGGTTCGCCGGGCCAGCGGGCGTCACGCCGGAAGCGATACCTCGGTAACAGGCATCGACGAATCCGGTGCGAAACGGATCCCGCTTGGCCCAATGCCGGCCATGACCAGCTGCGCACCGAGGGCAGCCACCATGGCGCCGTTGTCCGTGCAGAGGTCCAGCGGCGGAACATGCAGGGTGATCCCGGCGGAGGCGCAGCGCTGGCCGGTCAGCTCACGCAGCCTGGAATTGGCGGCCACGCCCCCGCCCAGCAGGACGTCCTTGATTCCATGCTCACGGCAGGCCAGCACCGCCTTTGACGTGATGACGTCCACTACCGCCTCCTGGAAGGCGGCCGCGATGTCGGCCACCGGCACCTCTTCGCCGCGGGCCTCGAACTGCTCAACGCACCGGGCCACCGCGGTTTTCAGGCCGCTGAAAGACCAGTCGTAGCGGTGCCGGCCCGGTTCTTCGGCGGACCCCATGTATTTGGGCTGGGTGAGGCCGCGCGGGAACCGGATTGCCTTGGGGTTCCCGGTCCTGGCAAGCCTGTCAATGGCAGGACCCCCTGGATAGCCGAGGCCCAGGATGCGGGCCACTTTGTCGTAGGCCTCCCCGGCGGCGTCGTCGATCGTTGATCCCAGTAGCTTGACGTCGTCGGTGATGCTGTTGATTTTGAGGATCTCGGTGTGCCCGCCGGACACCAGCAGGGCTCCGAGGTTGTCCGGCAGCCGCGGGGCACTGCCTGGCGTGGAGCCACCAACCGATGGGCCGCCGTCGAGCAGTCCCACACCCACGTGGGCCACCAGGTGGTTGATCGCGTACAGCGGCTTGCCGGTGGCCACGGCCAGGGCTTTTGCGGCGCACACGCCCACCATCAGGGCGCCAGCGAGGCCGGGCCCTGACGTGACGGCAATGGCGTCCACGTCCTCCAGCCCCACTCCGGCGTCGTCAAGGGCTTGCCGCAGCGTGGGGATGAAGGCATCCAGGTGTGCCCGGGAGGCGATCTCAGGGATCACCCCGCCGAACCTGACGTGCTCGTCCATGGATGAGGAAACCGTGTTGGTCAGCAGGGTGGTTCCGCGGACAATCCCGACGCCGGTCTCGTCGCAGGAGGATTCGATGCCCAGCACCAGGGGCTGCGAGCGGTTCATGGCTGGTCTGCTTCCGTCGTGGGGCCGTGGTCCGGCGTGAGTTGGAGCCGCATGATCAGGGCGTCCACGCCGTCGCGGTAGTACCCTCGTCGGACGTGGATCTGTTCGAACCCGAACCGCAGGTACAGCTGCTGGGCGCGGGGGTTGTCGGCGCGGACCTCAAGCAGGACGTCCTTGGCGCCCCGCCGTGCGGCTTCGCCGATGAGCTGGGTCAGCAGGGCCGAGCCGATCCCCTGGCCTTCGAACTCAGGAACGACGGCGATGGTCTGGACGTCCGCGATGGGCTCGATGCACATCAGGCCGGCGTAGCCCACGATCCCGGAGGCTGCCTCGGCCACCAGGTACCGGCGGGTGTCGGTCTGCGAAAGCTCGTCGAAGAACATGTGGAGTGGCCAGGCATCGGCGGGAAACAGCCGCTGTTCCAGGGCGTTGACCGTGGGCACGTCCTCCACCGTCATGTCGCGCAGGACCACCCCGCCGGCACCCGGCCCGTCAGCACCCGGCACGGCCGGCGTACTCACAGCGCCCGCTTCCGCGGCCCGGGGACCTGCGCGTCGGATTCGCGCAGGTACAGGGGCGTGGAGTCCTGAAGCTGGCCGCCCGCTGCCAGCCGGGCCAGGGCGAACTGGCCCAGGAACAGGGCATCCGGCTGTTCTGCAATGAACGCCGGGTTGGCCTTGAGGACGTCGGCGTACAGGCCTGCGCCGGCGCCGTAGGCGGGCAGGTCCGGGAGGTCCGCGGCGAAGCCGACGTGCGGGCCGTCCTCCAGATGTGGAAGCTGCCCCTCGGCCAGGCTGTAGCGGGCCCAGTAGACCTCTTTCCGCCGTGCGTCGGTGACCACCAGGAATTCGCGCACCGCGTCGGTGGATTCGGCGACCTCCAGGGCGACGGCGTCCAGGCTCATCATGCCGTACAGGGGCTTGTTCCAGACGAAGGCCAGAGTCCGGGCCGTGGCGATGCCGGACCGCAGGCCCGTGAACGGACCAGGACCCACGCCGGTGACGATGGCGTCAACATCGCTCCCGGCCACCCCCGCCGAGGCGAGAAGGTCCTCGATGCCCGGGGCGAGCACCTCGGCGTGGCTGCGGGTGTCCTCGGTGGAGAAGCTGGCCACGACGCCTTCCATGGCGTCGTCGGACACGAGGGCGGCGCTGGCCACG
>DATFAE010000251.1:0-11862 GCA_035254945.1 Arthrobacter sp.
CTCGACGGCGCCAGGGCGCGACAGCAGGGGGCTGGGAGTAGTCATATTTGGGGCAACGTCCTTTGGTCAGTGTGTATTCCGGTCCCGGCCCCGGGAGTGGGTGGCGAGTGGGGCCACGCCCGCCGGGTTCCCTGGCCGAGCTTGCGAGGCTAGGGTGCGGGTGGGGAGTATTCCGGGTTTTCGAAATCGAACCGCGTCCCGGCCTTCCATTCTTCAGGAAGGTTGCCATAGGCAGGAATCCCGCCGGCGTCCTTGAGCATTCGGGCGAAATGTAACAGGTTCCAGGTCATGAAGGTCGTGTTCCGGTTGGTGAAGTCGGATTCGGGGCCGCCCGAGCCCTCGTCCAGGTAGCTCGGGCCCGGGCCCACCGGACCGATCCAGCCGGCGTCCGCCTGGGGCGGGATGGTGAAGCCGATGTGCTGGAGGCTGTACAGGACGTTCATGGAGCAGTGCTTGATGCCGTCTTCATTGCCGGTGATGAGGCAGCCGCCCACCTTGGGGTAGAACGCCCACTGCCCTTTGCTGTTCAACTGCCCCGAGTGGGCGTATAGCCGTTCAATGAGCTTCTTGGTCTGCGACGAGTTGTCGCCGAGCCAGATAGGGCCTGCGACCACAACGATGTCCGCTTCCTGCACGGACGGATACAGTTCAGGCCACTCATCGGTGGGCCAGCCATGCTCGGTCATGTCCGGGTACACGCCGCTCGCGATGTCATGATCGACAGTCCGGATGACTCGGGTGCTGACACCCTGCTTTTCCATGATGAGGCGGCTGACGTCGATCAGCCCCTCGGTATTGGAAATCTGCGGGGATTTTTTCAGTGTCCCGTTGAAGAACAGTGCCTTCAGGTCGCTGTAATCCGTAGTGTTCTTCGGTGCAGCCATGATGCTCCCTGTGATTCACTCGCGGGTGAAGCCTAGGAAGCCCAGTGTACCGACGGCAGGGACGCCGCAGGCGTCGGGAACAGGGTCAGGACACCTTTTTCAGGAATGCTGAGGCATGTGCCTCGAGACCCTTGCCAGGCTGTGATGTGCCGCCGGCGGCGACATCCCAGCGCCAGAGCAGATTGCCATCCACCAGCCCGAAGATCCGGGTGGCGGCGCTGTAGTCCTTGGAATGGCTGCCGCGCATCACCATGTCGGTGGTGAGCTGGATCTGCGGGCCTTTGATCTGCCCGTAGTACAGCTCGGAGATGCCGCCCGGGTGCGCGATGGTGACGGAGATGTCGAACCCGCCGTCGTTGTTGCGCAGGGCTTCAACTTCGTCGGCGCTCTTGAGGGCGGGAACAATGTCCGCCGGGATGAGGCCCGGTCCGCCGTCGGCATCAAGCTGTTTGCGCTCAAGCGCCCAAAAGCCGGTCTCAACGGTGAGCGGCCGCAGGCGCGTGCCGTCCTCGGCCGTTAACCAGCTCTCCGCGCGGTACTGAAGGTACGGCAGCCCGTTGTGGGTGAAGGACACGTGCTGGAAGAAATGCTCCGAGTCCTCATCGCCGCTGCCAAGCCGGCCGCTGCCTTCCCACTCACCAATGAGCCAGGAAAGCGGAACGAGTTCGGGAGTCAGGTCTGTGGGAATCTCAATCGGCACAGCAATTACCTCGGGAAACGGCTAGCTCGTGTGAACGGCCTACTTCTGGCCTTTGAAGAGGCGGTAGACGACAAATCCTGCGAACCAGGCCATGGAGAGGCTGGCGATACCGAGCAGGACGAGGAAGAAGATTTCAAATGCAAGTACGGACATGATGCCATCCTAACGCCTAGTAGATGAGTAGTTTGTCTATGAAGTACGCCAGCGAACCCACAGCTGAGACGGGTGCCAGACCCATACTAAGAGCCGCCGGAAGATTAAGTGGAGCGCCCCGGAGTGTGACGAGCCGGCGGAAGCTGACCAGGACCGCCCCGACCACCAGCCCGAAAATCGCGGCCGGCAGGACGGCGATGTCGGAAAAAACCAGGCCTGCGAGTGGTCCGGCAAGCCCCGCCATGGCAATGCCAAGGGGCGCCACGATGCTGTCAGGCCAGCGGATGAGTCCAGCGAGCAGGGCCACGGCAGCGCTGATGGCAGCCACCAGCATCATTTCCCGGACACCGTTGAAACGGGCCCCGGCAATCCAGCCAGCGCCAAGGCAGGACAGCAGCACGCCGGCGCAGCAGCCCAGGGTCGATTCGAGCCGCTGGGCCTGGCCGGTGCCGCGGATGAGCTGCACCACAAACACCGCCATCATGCCCAGCGCCATGAACGCCGGTGTCCAGTCCAGGAAACCGGGGGCCGGGACATAGGCTGCCGCGAGCGCGGAGCCGACACCGGGCAGTGCAATGACAGCGGCCAGGGTCTTCTTCGCCGGAATACGGAGGAAGTGGGGCCAGCCGGCGCCGACCGCCAGCGCCACGATCACGGCAACAGCGAGCAAAGCCTCCGGGGAGGCATACACGCCGGCGATGATGGCGGCCAGCCCGGCCACGCCGAAGGCGCCGATGGTCCACGAGGGCAACGAACGGACCGGGGCCTGCAGATCCGCGCTCATGCGGGACCTGGCTCTGACGTGCACGGCTTCAACTCTGCACCCAATTCGCGGCATTCCCATTCTGGCTGGCGAGCGGGAGGCGGTTCAGCTCCCGGCGGGACTCATTGCCCCTGCGTTCAATCCTGCCTTATGTGACCGGGATGTGTCGCAAAACGGACACGGCAGATGGCCCGATCAGTGTCTGTTAAGGAGGGGTTGGGTATACTCAAAGCTCAGCTACGCTTCCTGCTACGGTTGCCGGCCGGATATTTCGATCAACGGCCCAGACCGCAGCAGTGAGACAGTACCGGCCGGTGAAAACCCGGTTCAGTCGCCCAAAGATGCGCGGACGGCCCTTGGAGGAATAATGTCGCACATCCTGTTATTGACGAACAGCACCGGCTCATCGGTGGACATCCTGCCTGCCCTTGAACTGCTGAACCACCGCGTACACATCCTGGCCGCCGAACCCACCGCCCTGCTTGAGACCGATCCCTGCGACATCGTACTGCTGGATGCCCGCAAGGACCTGGTGGGTGCCCGTTCGCTGACCCAGCTGCTGAAGGCCACCGGCCTGAGCGCACCGCTGGTCCTGATCCTGACCGAGGGCGGCATGGCCGCGGTTTCCTCGGCCTGGGCCGTAGACGACATCGTGCTTGACTCCGCCGGGCCCGCCGAGGTGGAGGCCCGCATCAGGCTGTCCGTGGCGCGGGCCGTTCCCGACACCGACGACGCCCCCACCGAGATCCGTGCCGCCGGCGTGGTCATCGACGAAGCGAGCTACACGGCCCGCGTCAACGGCGCGCCCCTGAACCTGACCTTCAAGGAGTTCGAACTCCTGAAGTACCTTGCCCAGCACCCGGGGCGCGTGTTCACCCGCCAGCAGCTGCTGACCGAGGTCTGGGGCTACGACTACTACGGCGGCACCCGCACCGTGGACGTGCACGTCCGGCGCCTTCGCGCCAAACTTGGCGCGGACCACGAAAACCTGATCAGCACCGTGCGTAACGTGGGTTACCGGCTCACCCTGGTGCGGCAGGTGGAAGACGAACTCACCGAAGCCTAAAGCTGACAAAGCCTGCAAAACACAACAGCCCCGGACCAGTGGTCCGGGGCTGTTGCTTGTAGTGGAGGACATACGGGTCGAACGTATCGAGGCCACCCCACTGGTGGATCCCCCTCGCATCCGGCGTTGTGCTGCTTCCCGCCCGATCGGATACCGACTATACGGACCTGCCACGCACCTATCAAATCGGCACGGCCCGGCCCGGGGCGTATAGCCTAGCTTCATGACCCCAGCACATCCGGAGAAATGGCCCGTCCTCGTTGTCAGGGGTGGAGTGGATGACCAGTTGCTCAAGGACTTCAGGGGCCTCCTGGCCGCGGCTGAGGAGTCCGACGGCAATCCTTCGCTGTCCGAACAGACGGTGGTCACGCTCCGCGCCGGCGATTCGGCCGGGCATTCCCTGCTGAGCCTGGCCCTGTATGCCCCGGACGAGGACTCGGATCCTTCCACCGGCCAGGACCTGGCCGGGTTCGCGGTTGTTGTGGAGGAGTCCGAAGGCGGCGGGGTGCTGGAGATCGCTGTCCACCCGAGCTACCGCAACCAGGGGGTGGCAGACCGCCTGGTGGGTGCCCTGAAATCGACCCGCGGCCTGGGCGGCCTGAAGGCCTGGTCCCATGGCAACCACGAAGCCGCGGCGGACCTTGCCGCCCGGTACGGCTTCGGCCCGATCCGGGAACTGTGGAAAATGCGGCTGGCGACTGCTTCGTCGGATCTTCCCGACGCCGCCCTGCCAGACGGCGTTTTCCTCCGGGCTTTTGTCCCGGGCCAGGACGAGGACGCCTGGCTGGCGGCCAACCGCGAAGCGTTCGCCCACCATCCTGAGCAGGGCGGAATGACCCGGGCCGACCTGGACGCGCGCATGGCGGAAGACTGGTTTGACCCCGCAGGGTTCCTGCTGGCCGTGGACGGGTCCGGCACGCTGCTCGGTTACCACTGGACGAAGGTCCACCCCCGGCACGGAGACCACCCGGCGATCGGTGAGGTGTACGTCGTCGGCGTCTCGCCCGCCGCACAGGGCATGGGACTGGGCAAAGCGCTGACGGTGGCGGGCATCCGCCATCTCCAGGGCCTGGGCCTCCACGCAGTCATGCTGTACGTCGACGCCGACAACGCGCCGGCCGTGCGGCTCTACCAGCGCCTGGGCTTTACCCGGTGGGACATGGATGTGATGTACGGGCCGGTTTCCGCCGGTTAGTCCAATCGACTGACGCACGGTTTCCGCGGCCCGAAATCCGGGGGGTCCACGCTGCTGAATGATTGTAAGGTTGAAACAGAACCGCGCCGGCCATGAAAGCCAGCATCAAGCGCCAGGTAAGAGGAGAACCATGAAACCGGAACCCGCCGGAACCGTCACGTCCGAGGGCGCCGCAACGCCTGTCAGGGCCCGTTTCGGTTCATCCGAAGTTCCCGCCTCGCGCGCCACGCAGGACCGGATCGATATCCCCGAGTTCGCCCCCAACCTTGAGCCGGAAGGCGATATACGGCCGGACCGGTTCCTGGACCGCGAGCTGAGCTGGCTGGCATTCAACTCCCGCGTGCTGGAACTGGCCGAGGACCCCACGCTCCACCTGCTGGAGCGCGTCAGCTTCCTGTCCATCTTCGCCTCCAACCTGGACGAGTTCTTCATGGTCCGCGTGGCCGGCCTGAAGCGGCGGATCGCCACCGGCCTGGCCGTGCCCTCCCCTGCAGGCCTCAGCCCGGTGGAAGTCCTGGAAAAGATCGGCGAGGAAGCCCACCGGCTGCAGCAGCGCCATGCCCAGGTCTTCGCGGAGCAGATCCGTCCGGCACTGGCGTACGAGCACATCCATCTCATGCACTGGGAGGAACTGGACGACGCCGCGAAGCAGCAGCTCAGCGCCATGTTCGCGGAGAAGGTCTTCCCCATCCTGACGCCGCTGGCCGTGGACCCTGCGCACCCGTTCCCGTACATCTCCGGACTGTCACTGAACCTGGCAGTGGTGGTCCGCAACCCCGTCAGCGACAAGGAACTCTTCGCCCGCGTCAAGGTCCCTGACCAGCTTCCGCGGCTGATCTCCATCGACGGACCGCGTGCCGGCGCTGTCGCTGGCAGGGTGGCCCGGTTCATCGCCCTCGAAGAAGTCATCGCCGTGCACCTGGACAAGCTCTTCGCCGGGATGGAAGTCCTGGAACACCACATCTTCCGTGTCACCCGCAACGAGGACGTGGAAGTGGAGGAGGACGACGCCGAGAACCTCCTGCAGGCGCTGGAGAAGGAACTGCTGCGCCGCCGGTTCGGCCCGCCCGTCCGCCTTGAGGTCACCCACGACATCAACCCCAACATCCGGGCCCTGCTGATCCGCGAACTCGGCGTGGAGGAGTCCGAGGTCTATTCCGTCCCCGCGCCGCTGGACCTCCGCGGCCTGTCCGTCATTGCCGGCATCGACCGCGCGGACCTGCACTATCCCAAGCATGTGCCGCATACCTCCCGGTACCTCAACGAGTCCGAGACGTCCAAGGCGGCCAATGTATTCGCTGCCATGCGCCGCCGGGACATCCTGCTCCACCACCCCTATGATTCCTTCTCCACCTCTGTCCAGGCCTTCCTGGAGCAGGCGGCCGCGGATCCCAAGGTGCAGGCCATCAAGCAGACCTTGTACCGGACCTCGGGTGATTCGCCCATCGTGGACGCCCTGATCGATGCCGCCGAAGCCGGTAAGCAGGTCCTTGCCCTGGTGGAGATCAAGGCCCGCTTCGATGAGCAGGCCAATATCTCCTGGGCCCGGAAGCTGGAGCAGGCGGGTGTGCACGTGGTCTACGGCATCGTGGGCCTCAAAACGCACTGCAAGCTTTCGCTGGTGGTCCGGCAGGAAGTGGACGGGCTCCGCCGCTACTGCCACATCGGCACCGGAAACTACCACCCACGGACCGCGCGGTACTACGAGGACCTTGGCCTGCTGACCGCAAACGAGCAGGTGGGTGAGGACCTTTCCAAGCTGTTTAACCAGCTCTCCGGCTATGCGCCCAAATCCACGTTCAAGCGCCTCCTGGTGGCTCCCCGGTCGGTCCGTTCCGGTCTCATCGACCGCATCGAAACCGAGATCCGCAACGCCCGCGCAGGCCTGTCCGCCCGGGTACAGATCAAGGTCAACTCCATGGTGGATGAAGCGATCATCGATTCCCTGTACCGGGCTTCCCAGGCAGGGGTGAAGGTGGACGTCATTGTCCGCGGCATCTGCTCTCTCCGTCCCGGCGTGCCGGGCCTGAGCGAGAACATCACGGTGCGCTCCGTACTGGGCCGGTTCCTGGAGCACTCCAGGGTGTTCGCCTTCGCGAACGGCGGAGACCCCGTGGTCTACATTGGCTCCGCCGACATGATGCACCGCAACCTGGACCGCAGGGTCGAGGCCCTGGTGCAGCTCGCCAGCCCGGATGACATCACCTATGTCCTGGACCTTCTGCGCCGTTACATGGACCCGGAGACGGCGAGCTGGCACCTGGACAACCAGGGCGACTGGACCCGGCACCACATCGCCGAAGACGGCACGCACCTTGATGACGTCCAGTCCTGGCTGCTTGCATCGAGGCCGCGCCAGCGCTCCTTGAGCCGCCGGTAGGGCAGCGGTGTTGGCAAGCGATACGCCGGTAGCAGACCAGACAGACCATCCCGGTGAGCCGGTGGCGGTTACCGCCGCCGGGGCACTGCCGTGGCGGATCAACAAGGACCGGCTCGAGGTTTTGCTGATCCACCGGCCGCGGTATGACGACTGGTCCTGGCCCAAGGGAAAGATTGACGCCGGCGAAACCATTCCCGAATGCGCCGTGCGGGAGATCCAGGAGGAGATCGGGCTCACCGCCCAACTGGGCATCCCGCTCCCGCCCATCCACTACCACGTGGCCTCGGGCCTGAAAGTGGTCCACTACTGGGCCGTCCAGGTGAACGGGGCAACCCTGAGGCCGGACGGCAAGGAGGTGGACAGCGTCATGTGGTGCGCTCCCGACAAGGCTGCGGCCCTGCTGTCCAACCCGTCCGACGTCGCGCCCCTCGAGTACCTCCGGGAGGCACACGAACGCCACGAACTGGCCACCTGGCCGCTGATCGTGGTGCGGCACGCCAAGGCCAAGCCGCGCTCATCGTGGACCAAGGCTGAAGGAGAGCGGCCCCTGGCCGCCACCGGGATCAGGCAGGCGCAGGCCGTGGGGCGCCTGCTGCAGGCCTGGAAGCCGCAACGGGTGGTCAGCAGTCCGTGGCTGCGCTGCGTTGCAACGATCGCGCCCTATGCCAAGGCTGCGGACGCGAAAATCAAGCTGGTGGATGCACTGACGGAACACCGGCATAACCGGAACCCGAAGAAGACCGCTGCTGTTGTGTCCGGCCTCCTGGACAAGCAGCGCGGGGTTGCCGTCTGCACCCACCGGCCTGCCCTGCCCACCGTGCTGGACCAGCTTGCCAAGACCATGCCAGGCCGGCTGCGCGGGCTCCTGCCGGAGTCCGATCCCTACCTGGCACCCGGAGAGATCCTGGTGTTCCACGTTTCCCACCACAGCAAGCAGCGGATCGTCGCCGTCGAACAGTTCAAACCGTTTGACGATTAGGGCCTTACATTTGGGCTCATCGATGAGCTCCTGCTGGTTGCCTGGCTGCCGTCACCGCGTAGCGTTTTTCTGCTGCACCGCGATGTCGTCGACCGCCGCGGGTTACCACCCCGGTAGACTTTAGCCGTGAGCATTCCAACGCCTTATGAAGACCTCCTGCGAGATGTCATGGCCCATGGCACGCACAAATCCGACCGTACGGGAACAGGCACCACCAGCGTGTTTGGCCGGCAGATCCGCTTCGACCTCGCCAAGAGCTTCCCGCTGATCACCACCAAGCGGGTGCACTTCAAGTCCGTGGCGGTGGAGCTGCTGTGGTTCCTGCGCGGAGAATCAAACGTGAAATGGATGCAGGACCAGGGCGTCACCATCTGGAATGAATGGGCCGACGCCGAGGGCGAGCTGGGGCCGGTCTACGGGGTCCAGTGGCGCAGCTGGCCCACCCCGGACGGCGGCCACATCGACCAGATCGCCGAGCTGGTGGAAAACCTCAAGTCCAACCCCGATTCACGCCGGCACATCGTGTCCGCCTGGAACGTCTCCGAGCTCAAGGACATGGCACTTCCGCCGTGCCACGCGTTCTTCCAGTTCTACGTCGCGGATGGCAAGCTGTCCTGCCAGCTGTACCAGCGCTCGGCGGACATGTTCCTGGGTGTTCCGTTCAACATTGCCTCCTACGCCCTGCTGACCCACATGGTGGCACAGCAGGCTGGCCTCGACGTTGGCGAGTTCGTCTGGACCGGCGGGGACGTCCATATTTACGAAAACCACATGGACCAGGTCCTCAAGCAGCTGGAGCGCGACCCATACGAGTACCCGCAGTTGAAGATCACCCGGAAGCCGGCGTCGATTTTCGACTACACGCTGGAGGACTTCGAAGTGGTCGGCTACCAGCACCACCCCACGATTAAGGCTCCGATCGCCGTATGAGCACCGAGAACACAGCAGACCCCCAGGCCTTCACGGAGGAGCTCGCGGGTTCCGTCACCGGCGTCGGCCTCGTGTGGGCACAGACCTCCGGAGGCGTGATCGGCAAGGACGGCGACATGCCGTGGAACCTGCCGGAGGACCTGAAGCACTTCAACCGGCTGACCATGGGGCACCCGGTGATCATGGGCCGCAAGACGTGGCTGTCGTTCCCGGACAAGTACCGTCCGCTCCCGGGCCGGACCAACATCGTGATTACCCGGCAGAAAGGCTGGGGCGAGACACCCGAGGCGGAGGGCGCCGTCGTGGTCCCGTCCCTGGATGACGCGCTCCTTGAATCCCAGTTCGTCGACGGCGGCGAGACGGTGTGGATCCTTGGCGGCGGCGAAGTGTTCCGCCAGTCCACCGACCTCGCCAACGTCGCGGTGGTCACCACCATCGATGTGGAAGCCGACGGCGACACGTTCGCTCCCGAGCTGGGCGAGACCTGGGAAGCTGCTGCTTCCGTCCCGCCGGACGGCTGGCTCACGGCCGCCAACGGGACACAGTACAGGTTCACCAAATGGGTACGGACGGCGGGCTGAGATGCTGAAGAGACCGGAGACCCTCTTTGTCCTGGGGTACATGCTGCTGCCGCTGCTGGCCCTGTTGTCCGCCATCGTTGGCCTGACCATGATCCTGGGCGGCAACAAGATCGCCGGAGCAATCGTGCTGGTGGTGGTGACCCAGGTGTTCGCCTTCGGAGCCTTCTACGCGTTGCGCCTCCGCAAAGCCGCGGTGCTGGAGGAAAGCGACCGCGGCTGACGCCGTGTCGCCGGCGTTACGGCTGATGGGGACTACAACCCATCGCGGCCTTCCCGGTCCGCTATTAGAGTTATGCAGGCAGCCTGATGAACATTTGCTGCGGAGACATTTGGGGGATGATGCCTTGTGGCAGGAAACATGTGGGGCGCCGACGTCGCCGAGCTCCGGACGCTGGCCCAGCAGTTCGGAAAGGCCTCCGACACACTGCTTAACCAGTCAACGCTGCTGAGCAACCAGATCAACAACAACCCTTCCTGGAAGGGCCAGGACGCCGTCATGTTCCGCTCCGACTGGAACGGCAGCCACCGGACGATGCTCCAGAAAGCGGCTTCGGCGCTCAAACAGGAGTCCAAAAAGCTGCTGGAGAACGCCAACGAGCAGGAGAAGGCCAGCAATGGAGCCCCCGGATCCGGCGGCGGACCCGGCATCTCAGCGGGCGTTCCCGGCTCGCCCTTCATTCCGTTGGGTGAGGAGTGGATGTCGAACGGAGACTCACCTTTCCGCCAGGGCTGGGACGCCTACAACGGCGTCCTCGGCCTGAAGACCGTTCCGCTGGGCCTCCGGGACATCTCGCAGTTTGCCGCCCGGCACGGCGACGAAATCCGGGCACTGTCCGCGGCCGGGCAGGACTGGAACGCCCTTAAGCGGGCGTTCAATACGGACCTCTGGGAAGCAGCCGCACGTGCAGATGGTTTGCGGGGCGCGTTTTCCGGGACATCTGACCTGCTCAGCGGCAAATTCGGCGACTTCGCAGAGATGGCCCGGGGCGCCGGGGCAGCTGATCTCGCCCCACTGACAAAATTTGGCCTGAACGCTGCTGGACACGCTCTTGGCGGGGTAAGCGTCGGCCTGGATGGCCTCGACACCATCAACGCCATCCGCGCTGGCGAAACCGGAGACGCCGTCAGATCGGGACTCAAGACAGCCCTGGGTGTTGGCTCATTCTTCCCTCCGCCCGTAGGCGTTGCCTGCATGGTGGTTGGCGGTGCCTGGGCAGCCGTCGAACTGATTCCCGGAGCCAAGGACACCATTGACGACGTGTTCGATGCCGGCGGAGAGATCGCCGAAGATTTCGTTGAAAATGTCGGCGAAGGTGTCAAGGACTTCTTCGGTTTCTAACCAGCTCCCCACTCATAGGATGATAAATATGACTGCAGAACAAACGGAGACCGACACGTCTGTCGGATTTGGTGAAGCTGAAATGGCCTACCTCCTGCACTTGCAAGCGACAGAAGGGTCGCGTGCCAGCGCCACGTGGCTACGCCTCAGTGAGGAATCCGGGAACCAGGACCTTATCCGGGCCGGCCTTTCCTCCCTGATAGCCCGGGGGCTGGCTACGGTTAATGGCTCCGACATCGGCTTCGACATGCGCGTGGACATTGTTGCCTACACCCTGGCGAATGCCCAGCGGTGGACGCAGCTGGATTTGCTCGTTGATGCCGAAGAGAGCGACTCCGTACTGCACGCCGAGTCAGACCGGACCGCACTGCTTTTTCAGCCGAGAACCATGATGAGCTGGTTCGCCCTTCCGCAGGACCCCAAGATCTCCGCAGAAGCTGCGGAAGCCTACATAGTCCGCGATCACTTGACCAAGAACCCGGACGGTGGCGTCAGGATCAGGACCGGCCTGCTGCGCGGCGGGCGGCAGCTACTCATCCGCAAAGACATCCGTGGCTGGGTTCACGCCGTGGCGCTCGATGACGTCGTTGGGGATGAATCACTTGCGCAGACCGACGACGAACTGACCGCCGCGCTGAGCACCTTCAGGTCGGAAGCCGGAGCAGCTGATGGCATCTGATCCGTCAGTGCAAAGCATCATCGTCGACCGTCCCTACTACTACGCCACCGGAATGGAACGGACGGTCTACGCCTATACGCAGGACGAATGGGGCATCGGTGGGTCGCAGCCGTCCGGAAACTATTCGGTCCACACCACGACGGGCCTGTACATCGTCACGATCCTGATGACGATTCCCGCCATAGTCGCGCCGGTCGTCCTGATTATCGGGGT
>DATFAE010000252.1:0-18024 GCA_035254945.1 Arthrobacter sp.
ACCGGGGTGTTTTGGATAGCTCTGGGCCTGTTAACGGTCTGGGCCGTCGTCGACTCCGCGGCAACGCCGGTCCGGCAGGCCTACATCAACGACATGATCCCGTCGAAGCAGCGGGCCACCGTGCTCAGCTTCGACTCGCTCATGGGATCAAGCGGCGGCGTGGTAGTGCAGCCCGCCCTCGGCCGCGGCGCCGATATTTACGGCTATCCCGCCTCCCTGGCCATGGCCGGGGTCATCCGGCTCATGGTGGTCCCGTTCCTGCTCGCGAGCCGTCGGCAGGGCTCCCCGGCCGATGCAGGCAACGGAGCAACCATTCCACCGCCCGGGGAAACCGGCCCCTAGGTGCCGAAATAGTTGTCGAAACGTTCGCGGCCCATGCGGCCCAACCTCTCGACTGTGTGCCAGCTGATGACCGCCAGGACCAGCGTCAGCAGGACGGCCGATACCGCCACGACCGGCGGCAGATCGGCAGTCGATCCGCCGTTGAGCCACAGAATGACCGGATAGTTCCAGAGGTACGCGCCATAGGAAACTGCACCCAGCAGTTGCATCGGCCGCGTCCACTGAGGCGCGGGGCGGGTACGGGAAGCTGCCAGGACAATCAGGACGGCCGCGGCAACCATGGCCAGCGGGCCTCCAACAAAGAAGAAAGCCGGCGATTCGTTGGCCTTGGGAAAGAACATCAGGCCGGCCAGGACGAGGGCCGCACCAAGCAGAGCCGCCCGCCTCATCCTGCGGCCGGAGAACCAGCTGAACATCCGGACCCGGTAGAGCCGCAGTGAGGAACCGATGACCAGCCCGAGGCCCCACGTCGTGGGAAGCGCGTAGACCAGGGAGTGCAGGTGCGGGGCCAGGATCAGCATCGACAGTACCGTTGCTGCCATCAATGAGACGACGGCGGCGGCGGACCAGCCAATCAGGCGTCCCTGCCGGTTCTTCCGGAGGGCGAGCACCAGCAGTGCCGGCCAGACCAGGTAAAACTGTTCCTCCACCGCCAGCGTCCACAGCGGCCCGATGGCCATGCTGACGTTGAACGGCAACGGCAGGTCTTTGAGGTAGCCGAAGCCGGCGAGGAGGGTATAGCCGATGATCCCCTTCGACCGGTCCCCGAGGACGTCGGCCGTCAGTTCCACGATGGCGTACACCCCGAGGAAGGCTGTCAGGGCCGGCAGCAGGCGGAAGGCCCGGTGCGCATAAAAGCGTCCATAGCGGATTTTCCGGTGACGTTCGACGTCCCTCATCAGGACGCCGGTGATCAGGTAGCCGCTTAGGACGAAGAACACAATGACGCCGACGATGCCCGCGCCCTGGAATACGCCCGGCCAGGAATGCCCCAACAGGACGGCGCCCACGGCGCCACCGCGAAGAACATCCAGGCCGCCCAACCTTTGGCGCACGGCAGTTTGCCGGGCGGCCTTCTCCACGGTTCCATCAATGAGCAACGTCACATAACCTCCGGGACCTTCGTCTGGCCCGTTCCCGCCCCGGCTGGACCAAGGCAGGAACCGGCCTCGCTTGTTGACTGAATTTAGGGGCACCAGGCCCGCAGCCTTCCAGTGTTCCGGATGTTTCTGGACGAAACCTGACGACGGGCCGCGTTACTCAGTCCTGAAAGGGGGGCCTGAACGAACGGTGCAGACGCCCATGCAAGCGGAAGGGCCCGTTCAACGGAACGGGCCCTTCTGGGCTGGCGGGCCAGCTGGATCTGCTGGCCAGGTGTGCGGCTAGACGCCGGCCGGCTGGATCTGCTGGCCAGGTGTGCGGCTAGACGGCGGCCGGCTGGTCGTACTTCTGGCCTTCCGGCTTGGACGGCAGGATGGTCAGGACCAGCACAGCCAGGGCGCCCAGGAAGGGCACCAGCAGGAGGAGAGCCAGCAGGCCGCTGAAGCCGCCGTCGTGCAGGCGGCGAACAAGGAGCGCCAGGGACGGCACGAGCGTGGCCAGGCCCCAGAGGACCGCCAGAATGCTTCCGGCGCCCAGGGCTGGCGCGCTGTCCATGCTCGCGGTCGTCGTTGCGGCGGTAATGATGTTCAGGACAAGGCTCACGGCAAAGGAAACAAGGGCCCACCACCAGAATTCACTCCGGCTGGCCCGCCCGGAGAACGTGGCGTACTTCTTGAAGAACCTCTTGACGGCTGCCGGGAAGGGCGCGCCGTAATACGGTGCCCAGAGCGGCGGCTCGCCTACCTGGAAGGTCTGCTGCTGTGCCTGTGGCTGTGGGTATTGCGGATAGCTCATGGTATTTCCCCCGATATTTAAGTGATGAGACGAGGCCATCGTACGGCCCCGCGGGACGTGTTTGGCATTTCGATGGACAAAATTTACTGCAATTTACGTTGGCCGCCTCAACCCTTCCGCTCCGCCCGGTATGCACTGGGACTTACGCCGTGCATCCGGCGGAACTGGCGGGAAAAGTAGAACTGGTCACGGAGTCCGATCTCGCATCCCACCTGGGCGATCGACAGGTTGGTAGTATCCAGCAGCAGTCTCGCCCTGGCCATCTTCAGGGCGGTGTGGTGGGCCAGCACTCCCCCGCCGGTTGCCTCGCGGAACAGCTTGCTCAACTGGGACGGGGAGACCCCCACCACCGCGGCAAGATCAGGCAGCCGGATGGTGCCGTCCACCCGGTCCTCCAGGAACTTCATGGCCTTCTGCAGGGGCGTCCCCTGCCCGGGGACGCGGCGGTCAACAGCCAGCGTGGTCAGCAGCTTCCAGGCCATCCCCGCCGTGGCCACCAGGCGGGCCGGCGACTGGTCCTGTTCCAGGGCGGTAATGATTTCGTCCAGCATGGACGTCAGCCGGTCCACCGCCGCGAGCGCAATGATGGGCAGGTCCGGACGCACACCGGATTCCCCGATGAGTTCAGCCACATCCGTGCCCTGCACGTGACACCACCAGATCGTCCATGGGTCCTCATGCGAGGCACCGTAGGCGTGGGCCTCACCCGTGCCTCCAGGAAGCACGACGGCGGTGGACTTGCCGACGTCGAACCGGGAACCTCCCGCTTCAACCCACCCAGTCCCCGCGACGCAGAGGATGATGATGGTTTCCCTGGCGCCCTGAGGCCGGTGCCGCCCGTGCGTGGCAGCATCGGGAAAGACTCCGGCGTCGGTGACCACCAGTCGCCGCGTGATCGGGCGGGTCAGCGCTTCCCTGACCAGCGGCCGCGGCACCACCACCAGGCGCTGGTTCTGGAACCCCGTTGCCCGCTCCACGCGCGCTCCCTCCGTGACGAAATGTCCATACTACGGCACAGGGAGCGTCCGTCAGGAGGCCTGTTCCTCCCACGTCGTCCACCGCAGCAGTTCCAGGTTGTCCAGGGAGGCAAGGTCGCCGCCAACCGCATCACGCCGGCGCTGGGCGTCCGCCGGCAACCCGACTTCTGCTGCCTTCGGGAGGGGAAGGATCTGGAGCAGAACGTCCGAGCCCGGGCTTATCCCGGCGTCGTTCGTTTCGATCACCCACGGTGAGCCGTCCCAGAACCGGTCCGCAACAACGGTGCCGCCCACGATCAGCCGGGCAACGTCACCCGCCCACGTCACCTCCAGTTCGGTGTGCCGTCCACCGGTCAGGGGTGCCGGCGTCAGGTCCAGCCGGTAGACCCCGGCCAGGTCCCCGATGGCCGCGTCATTCGGCGCGGACGCCCGGCCGGCCAGCGAGCCGAAGGACGCCGGGACCGGCTTGGCCGGACGGATCAGTTCCGCAACAACGCGGTGCCGCTCCAGATCGGGTTCCGCCGCCTCGATCTCCACGCCTTCGAACCGGGCAGACGCGGTGGAGTAGCGCCTGATGCCAGGTGATCCCAGGGACCTGCCGGCCAAGGCCCCGTTGGCCCCGACCCACACCGGGCCGGCTGACAGGACCAGTTCCCTTCCGTGCGGCGTGTCGAGGACCCAGGCCTCGTCCGCCAGGCGGGAAGGAAGGACGAGGATGGCCAGTGTCCCGTGGGGGGACCTCGAAATCAGCGTGACCGGCTGATCTGCGTCGATGCCGTAGATGTTCGGACCCAAGGCTGTGGCCGGACCGTGCAGCTCCGTTCCTTCCGGGAGGCACAGCTGCGTGCGGATTCCGTCTTCGGCGGCAAGGACCAGGGTGGGTGAGGATTCCGGGCCCAGCAGCGTCAGGGCCGACGCCGTCGCCCAGCGCAGGCACACACCTCCAGCCCCCAGGTTCACGGGCCAGCGGGCGACCGTCCCGGACGGGATGCGGATGGGCTCGCGGGGGAAAATGACCGTTTCCTCCTCGAGGCCGAGCTTGAACCGGGCTGCCGCGTGGTCCGGCAACTGGTTGTGGGGCTGGTGCCAGGAGATGAACAGGAACCCGGAGCGGCCATCGGAACGCACCGCCCAGCGAAGGGTCTCCGCATCGTCAACACCAGTCGGAAGGCGGTCAGGCAGCGTCGAGGGCATGGGGGCCAGCCGTTCCCCGAAGGCGTCCAGGAAGGCGTGCTGGCTGCGCAACTGGGCAAAGCTGGGGGCCAGCCGGCCGGACGCGCCAATCGGGGCATGGAAGTCATAGTCGAAGACAGGCAGGTCGTTCGGGTAGCCCGTCGCCTGGGATTCCTGCAGGCCACCGGGAGGATTGATCCCCCCGGCGAACATGTAGTACCCCTGCCAGCCGGAACCACTGCCTATCTTATTGTTGGCCACGGCGGCAACATCCTTGCCTTGGGGCCACGGCCGCCGCTGATATGCCGTGGCCATGCCGCCGGTCAGTTCGCAAGTCGCCGGCGGATAGAGGGTGGAAGGTGACCGGGGCGGCGCGGCCTCGCTCCCGGACAGGTGTTCGCGCAGGTCCGCTCCGATGCCCGGGTCATCCCACTGGTGGCTGAAGAAGTAGTGCTGCCGGAACGTCGGATCCCACGGGGCTGAGGCGTCTACCCAGAAGCCGTCTCCGTAGCCGCCGAAGACGGGCAGGACCTCGTCCTCCGGAATGTCGGCGCCGCCCCAGGCCGTCGCCGTCCAAATGGGAGCGCTGAGCCCCGCTGCCCGGGCAAGCTTCTTGAGTTCCGTGATGTGTCCGGGCTGGTCGTAGAGTTCGTTTTCCAGCTGGATGCCAACGACATTGCTGTCCGGGCCGGTCAGGCCCCGCAGCTCCGAACCAACGCGGTTGAACCAGCGCTCCACAAGGGCGAGGTAGGCCGGATCGTTCGTCCGGTGGTCGACGGCGGCAGCCTGCACCCAGTCCGGGAAGCCGCCGTTGCGGACCTCGCCGTGGGCCCAGGGCCCGACTCGCAGGACGACGTCGAGGCCAACGGACGCGCAGAGCCGGACAAAGGCGGCCACGTCCAGGTTGCCATCGAAGCGGGCCTCGCCTTCGGTTTGCTCGTGGTGGATCCAGAAGACGTAGCACGCCACCACGGTGATGCCGCCGGCCTTCATCAACCGCAGCCGATCTTCCCAGCGGGACCGCGGCAGCCTGCTGTAATGGAGTTCCCCTGACACTGGCACCGCCGGCACCCCGGCGCATTCGATGTAATGGTTCGTCAGCCGCCACCTGCTGTGCGGATCAACGGTGTTGCTCATGGACAGGGACTGCAGGGCCGCCTCGTGCGGGCGGTGGGTGGCACTGAGGAGTTCGAGGGTGTGTTGTTCACTGCGCAATGTGGATTCTTTCAGCTGGCGGGAGCGGCGAGGATGAAGGCGTTCAGGCGGCGCTGCCACGCTTCGTCGGCCCACATGGGGTGATGGGGTGCGGCATTGGAACACAGGACCATGCCCCAGATGCCGTGGTCCAGCGCGGTCCTGATGCCGCGTTCGGCAAGATCGCGTCCGATGGGGCCTTCCTCGAAGGTGCCGTGAAGCGGTGTGTAGCCAATCCAACCTTCGCCCACGACCGCCGGAATATTCTTCCAGCGGGCCCACGCGGCGATGGCGACGACGCGTGATTCGATCTCCCGCCGCATGACCTCCCGGTAAGGCCCGAATTCGTTGCAAAGCCCGGTGTCCCAGGCGTCGGGGTCGATCCAGTCATAGCCGTAGAACATCCGGTCAGTCACCACGGTGGCACGGTATTTCCAGTCAGCAAGCCGCCCGTACGCGGCCAGGGAGGGGGCGCCGGGCCGCAGCAGGGCACTCAGTGCCGGATTGGGGAAGTCGTCCGAGCCCTCGGACCGGATATCGATCTGCTGCTGCAGCGCATCGAGCACGCCGTAACTGTAGACATGGAACTGTGCCGCGCCCAGGCCGTCCGGTACTTTGTGCATGGTCAAATGCGGGGGTTTGCCGTAGCTTGCCGTGACGAGGAGGTCCGGATGGAGCTCCCGCAGGCGGTGCAGCTGTTCGCTGCCGCCGTCCGCCAGCGCGGGGAGGATGGAGAAATCCACCTCGTTGTGCAGTTCCACCATGGCGATGCGTGCCCGGTGGCCGCCGGCGGTGACGGCCCTGATGAGCCGGTCCCAGGAGTCCGCGAGGACCCGGTACCTGTCGTGCAGCGGGACAGCATCGACGGCGTCGAACCACCGGGAGGAACGGGCGAAGACCGTTGACTGCTGGTATTCCCAGCTCGCCAGGATGACGACGAGCCCGTGGCGGGCAGCGGCGCCGAAGAGTTCCCGGAGCCGCTCCTGCAGGTTGATGCGGTAGCCGCCGGGCACGTCGTACCAGCGGGTGCCCCTGCCGAAGATGCCGCCGTCGGGGGCTTCGCCGAGCCCTTCGACGTCCAGGTCCGTGGCCAGGTCATCAAGGCCCAGGTTGCCGAACAGCAGCAGCGGGGCGGCGCAGATCCGGATGGTGTTGTAACCCAGTTCCGCAGCCTTGGCGCAGGCTGCGTCCAGATCCGCATATGGTCCGCCATCCTCGGCACGGGTGTACCAGGAAAAGTCCCAGAGCGTGATGGTCAGCCGGGATGGAAGATGCGACGGCGGTGATCCCGTCAGCGGGACCGTGTCGTCGTCGATCGTTCCGGATCCGAGATACCGTGCCGCTTCGCTCACCGGCTTGCCCCTTCTTCCTGGCACTTGCGGCTTTGGAGCGTTCGGCCCCGGGCAGCCAGTTTCCGCAACGAGTCCGCCGTTTCGGTGCGGGCGGCCGCGGTATCGGTGTCGAACAGCAGGAGCTCCGGCAGGGATGTCGCAAAGTAGTCCGGTGCTGCTGGAGCCGATTCCAGTTCATCGGCCCTGTCCTCCAGGGCCTGCCAGACGCCTTGGGCGTCCATATGCCTGCCGAGCCTGGTGTGGGCGGCGCCCTTCCAATAATCGGCGGCTCCGGCGTGTTTCGGGTTCACCGCCAACTCGCTGCCGTCCCGGCAGGCCTGGTTCCACGCCTGGCGTGCTGCATCCGTGTCGCCAGCCAGTTCGAGGGCGTCGCCCATGGTGACGAACCGCTCGGCCATGCTGTGGCCCGGGTGGCGCCCCTCGCCCAGGTTCGCTGGCGCTTCGATGCCGTCGCGGAGCATGGTGACTGCCGCCGTCGGGTCCTGCTCCATAAGGGCACGTGCGCAGTGGACCGCCGCCCGGTCATAGGCCTCCAGGGCCATTCCCTCACCGCCTTCGAACGGCTGGAAGGTGCGCGTGGACATGATGCGGAGGGCTTCTTCGGCACGCCCGGCGCCGGTGAGCAGGTTGACGTAGAGCAGGGCCAGGTCGTCGCGGTCCAGGACCGAGCGGTCATGGCGCTCAATGTCGGCGATCCGGTCCTTGAGCGGCAACCCCCGGAGGCCGGCCAGGACCGCGCGTTCGAAGACAAGCCGGGCATCGTCCGGGCTCAACTCGAGGGCACGCCGGAAACAGGCGTCGGCCGCGGCGGCGTCACCACCGGTGTTGACCGTGGCGATGGCCGCGTTCCGCCACACCACGGGGTCCTCGGAACCATGCGCGATGGAGGTTTCCAAGTGGGCAAGGGCCTCCCCCGTGCGGCCCGCGTCAAGCAGCCAGCAACCCAGCAGCCCATGGGCAACCTTGTCCCCGGGGTCAGCCTCGAGGGCACGGTGGAGCGCGTCGTAGTCATCGAGCCCGTACGGGAACGCATAGGTGGTGTCACTGCGCCGTGCCGCGGACCGCTCCTTGGACGCAGCATCGGGCTCAAGCAGTTCCTCCAGCCAGCCCGCCCGGAGGTAGCGGCGGAGGGGCTCGGGGTTGCCGAACACCTTGTGGGTGGCGGAGACCGAATGCCTGGTGAGGTCCACGGCGAGCCGCCATTGGCCGGCGCTGGCGAGCCAGCACGCGACGGTGAGGGAAGTCTTCGGGTCCGCAGCGTCCAACTGGCCGCTAAGCGCTGAGGCCACGGGGTCCAGTGGATCCAGCGCGAGGATGTCCTGCAGGAGTTCGGAGGCCTCTTCCTGGCGACCCAGCCTGCCCAGCGCCAGGACGGTCAGGTGCTTTGCCGCCGGGCTGGCCGGGTCGAGCCGCATCGCGGCGCCGGCGTGACGGAGTGCTTCGCGTGGCATCTCCGCCCGAAGGGCCAGCCGTGCGAGGGCCAGACAGGAGGGGTGGGCCCACGCCTTGTCCCAGGCCGCCTTGGCGAAACGCTCCACTGCCTCCTCAAACTGCCCGCTGCGCTCCAGGACAAGGCCGAGCCGGTAACTGGCCTCTCCGCTGGGAGGGTTCAGGTTGCGGCGGCTGAGCCGGGCCAGGGCGTTCTCCAGCAGCTCACGCGCCCGGCCGTATTGACCGGTTTTGTACATTGCCGATCCCAGCCCGATTGACGCGCGGGAGTCCAGCGGATCCCTGCGCAGCATCTCTTCGAAGTACGGCAGGGGTGACCTGGTGGGGTGCCTGTTCTGCGTCAGATGGGTTGCCGTCACGTACAGCTCGTCCGGGCTTCCGGTGTCTGCGGGGAGCTCAGGTTCCGTGGCCACCCGGGGCTCCTGGCTGTCCGTGGGTTTGCGTGGCGACCAGGAGATCAGTTCCTCGTCGCCGTCCAGTACCTGCAGGGTGAGGTCGGCCGGGTCCGCCGGGGCAGCGAGCCCGACGACGTCGGTGAACGGGTGGGCCGGCGAGATGCGGGCGGTCCAGGAGCGGATCGTGGCGCCGTTGAGTTTCAGCAGGACCGTGGCCTGCCCGTGGTCGGCCGTGGCGGAGACCCCCACGGTCGCGGTCCGTCCTTCCTCGTCCAGGTGAAGGGCGACGGCGGCGTCCAGGTTGGCCTGGTGCGCCGGACCGATGGAACGGATCGGGAACCAGAACTCGCTGAACGTGCGGGATTCGCCGGGTGCCAGGTAGCTGAAGTCGGGCTGGTTGTCGGTGAAGACGCCGGACATCAGCTCGACGTAAGGGCCGTCGTCGTCCGTCAGGTGTGCGTCCCAGGCGCGTCCCACAGGCCCGTTCCCCCAGGTCCACTGTTTCTTGCCCGGGGAAACGGAGCGGTCCGCCCAATGGACGAATCCCGCACCGGCATCGTGATCGTAGCCGCCAAAGAAGCTGTCCTTCGTGTCAGTGACCATGTAGGAGGTGGGGACGGGGATGTTGGCATAGCAATCGATCCTCGCTTCATTCCCCAGGCCTTTGCCGGCCAAGGCCGGGTAGTCCACACCGTAGTATGGCCGGTCCGCTTCCGGGAAGGCCGTGATCGCGCGCCTGGCGTGATCCGCCACGTAGCAGACGTCAGTCGGGAAGAACGACTGGTAGTTCCCGTGGGCGCGGGCCGCAACGTTTGCCCACCACAGGAATGTCTGCGGTTCGTCAGTGCGGTTGTAGAGCCGGGCCTCGACCTCGATCAGCGAGCTGCCGGGCCGGAGCCGGACGCCGTGGGTTCCCCGCATGCGCTGCAGCGGATCCAGGTCGCTGTGCCACACGGTGACCTGTCCGTCGTCGCCACGCTCCACGGAGGTTTCCACGGGCAGGAACGTTGCCGGACGGTGGTGCTGCGGCCAGTTGAATTCCACACCGCCGGAAATCCATGGGCCGGCAAGCCCTACCAGGCCGGGCTTGATCACGTTGTTCCGGTAGAAGAAGTCGTAGCCGGCCGTCTTGTCGAACCCTATGTGGATGCGTCCTCCGATCTCCGGCAGCAGCATCAGGCGAACGTACTCGTTTTCAAGGTGGATGGCCCGCCAGGACTGTGGTTCCTTCGACGCCGCAATGCTGTCAACGAAAGGAATCGGATACACCTTGCCGCTGGAGCCCTGGTAGACGCGCCGATCCAGGAACATCGGATACCTGTCCGGCTCCCCCGGGCTGTAGGTGTCGATGGAAACGGGCCCGCTCCAGCAGGCAACACCGCCTCCGGCCAGGACAGTCTGCTGGTCCGGTGGCGCGTCGGGCAAGTGGATCTGGCTCCTGGGGTCATCAGCATTCATCACAGCTAAATCCTATGAACCCGGAAAGCGCACTCCCATGGCATTAACGCTCAAGAAGATGGACGATCGTGTACGGGAGCGCCCGGCAGTGCGCGGCAGGGACAAGGGGCGGCTCTTCGGTTCGCCTGCCTCCCCTTGCCTGAAACCGGCTACCTTATCTGGAGCACGTTCCAAAGAATCAGGTCGTGGGCGTGCTTGGCCTTGTCGTCGCCGCGGAAATCGGCTTCCTTGATGCTCCCGCCGGTGTCGATTCCGATGCTTGAGGAAGACGCGAAGCGGCCGAGCATCGATTTGTTGGACAGCATGGAGACGGAGCGGATGTTCTTGTACGGAACGGACGTGATGGCGAGCTTGTTGCCGACGAAGCTCTTGTCCTGCAGGATCACGCGCATGTTGGTGATGCCGATGAAGCCCGTACCGACGCCGATGCAGTCGTAGACGGCGTACACCGTTTCGCCCTGCAGCAGCCCGGCATTGATCTGCTCGAGCTGTTCCGGCCTGTCGTGGATGATTTGAGTCAAGGTTTTCCCCTTTGGCAGTGCAGATAAGTGGTGGCCTGCAGGTCAGTCGCGGAGCGGGATTCCCTTGGCGTCGCGCTGGAAGTAGCCGGCCCCGGCAAGGATCATGATGCCCTCGACAAGGCCCCACACACCGACCAGGCCAAACGTGAAGATCCCCAGGAAGACCGTGAGGACAAGCTGGATAACCCCGATTGCGGTGTAGCCCAGGTAGAAGCGGTGGACGCCCAGTCCGCCAAGGAAAATGCCCAGCAGTCCGGCGGCAATCTTGGACTTTGGCTGCGGGTAGCCGTAGGCCGGGTTGGGCATCGGAGGCTGCTGGGACATGTGTGGGTACTGGCCCTGGAACTGCTGCGGAGCCGCGGGCGCCTGGTACTGCGGTGCCGCGGGCGGGTAGTTCTGATATTGCTGGGGCGCGGGAGCTTGCTGCTGGTAGGGGGCAGGCGCCGCCGGAAGATAGCTCTGCGGAGGCGCAGACATCGGCGGCTGTGGCGGGCCGAAGGACTGGACAGGCGGCGTTGCCGGTGTGGCCGCCAGCGGGTTCCAGGGTGCTGGATCGGCCGCCGGGACCGCAGGCTGGGCTGCTGGCGGCAGATCGTTCCCGGACGGGTTTGCGGGCTGTTCGGAGTGGGGCTGGGTCATGGTGGCGCCTTTCGGTGTGGTGGTTTGCTGCAGCCCAAGGCTTCGGGGCAACAGCCAACGTCGAAAAGCCGGCTTCCCCCAAGAAATTCCATGCGCCGCCATCATTCTGACGGATTGGCAGCGAATTTGCCGTGTGTGTCGGGAAAACTGCTGATCACACTCGTCGGTTCCGTGTGCTTCCGGCGCATCGGCCCGGAAACTATGTTGACGAGTGATGTGATGCAGGCTACAGTTATCCCAAGTTATACGAATAACCAACACAAATTACCGAAGGCCCGAGGAGGTGCCCATGGCTGGATCGCGGCCAAAGTCAGGACCGACAATGCACGACGTCGCTGCTGCTGCCGGCGTCTCCCAGGCCACCGTATCCCTGGTGCTGAATTCAGCCACCGGCTCCCGCTTCTCCGAAGATACCCGCAAGCGCGTACGGGACGCCGTGGATCGGCTTGGCTACCGCACCAACGCCCACGCCAAGGTACTCCGCGGCGGTGTGGCCGGCATGATCGGATTCATCGGCGATTCCGTCGCTACCACCCCTTTTGCCGGCGCCATCATCGAGGGTGCGCAGCAGCGGGCGTGGGAAGACGGGCTGCTCCTGCTCACGGTGAACACCGGGGGTGACAAGGACCTCGAGGCCGCATCCCTGGACACCATGCTCTCCTACAAGGTTGCCGGCGTGGTCTACGCCGCCATGTACCACCGGCGGCTGGACGTTCCGGACGTCCTGACGGATGTCCGTTCCGTCGTGCTGAATTCCCAGGACCGGGCCGGGCGCGTCCCGAGCGTCGCACCGGACGAGGTCAAGGGCGGGCACGCAGCGACCCACCGGCTACTCCAGGCCGGCCACACCAGGGTCGCACTGATCAACATTGAAACCATTGAAAGCGGCCTTCCTGCCGCAGTCGGCCGGTATGAAGGCTACTGCACTGCACTTGCGGAAGCTGGTGTGGACCTGGATCCCGCACTGGTCCGCTTCGGCAGAGGCGGAGAGGAAGACGGCTACAAGTACGCGATGGAGCTACTCACCTCCGGCAACCCGCCCACAGCGATTTTCTGCGCCAACGACCGCGGCGCCTGGGGAGCCTACCAGGCCATATCGGACCTGCGCCTCTCTATCCCCGGGGACGTCTCCATAGTGGGCTTCGATAACCAGGCGACCCTGGCTCCGTTCCTCCGGCCGGGGCTGACCACCTTTGAATTGCCGTTCGTCGCCATGGGCCGTCGTGCGGTTGAACTGATCCTCCAGGAGGCGGAACCCGACGGCCGGGTCGAGCTGATGGACTGCCCTTTGATTGAACGGAATTCAGTGACTCATCCTAAGGAGATGCCATGAGCCGCACCATACCGGCCCGACGCGGGCGTCCTGATGCGGCGCCGTTGCCGCAGCGCAAAAATTTTCTGTCGCTCCGCCTGAAGAGGATTTCCCGTGCTTGGCAGTTATACGTATTACTAACCCCGGCGATCATTTACATCCTGGTCTTCAAGTACTGGCCGATGTACGGCGTGCAGATCGCCTTCAAAAACTACAACCCGGTAGACGGCTTCACGGACAGCCCGTGGGCGGGCCTGACCCACTTCATCAGGTTCATCAACTCCTACCAGTTCGGCCAGGTTGTCGGTAACACCCTCTGGATCGCCGTCCTGGGACTCCTGGTGGCCTTCCCGATCCCGATCATCCTCGCCTTGCTGGTCAACCAGCTCCAGAGCGAGAGGTTTAAGAAGTTCACCCAGACGGTGCTTTACTCCCCCGCTTTCATCTCCACCGTCGTGGTGGTGGGCATCATGTTCGTGGTCCTCTCCCCCAGATCGGGGCTCGTGAACAACGCGATTCAACTGGGCGGCGGTGAACCGATCTTCTTCATGGGCTCCGCCGAGTGGTTCCGCCCCATCTACGTCATCTCCGATGTCTGGCAGAACGCCGGCTTCTCGATGATCGTGTATCTCGCAGCCTTGGCCGCCATCGACCCGGCACTGCATGATGCGGCCAAGGTCGACGGCGCCTCCAAACTGCAGCGCATCCGGCACATCGACCTGCCGGGCATCATGCCGGTGGTGACCATCCTGTTCATCCTGGCTATCGGCAACCTGCTCAATGTTGGTTTCGAGAAGGCGCTGCTGATGCAGACGCCGCTGAACCTCTCAACCTCGGAGATCATCCAGACCTACGTGTACCACGCAGGCCTGCAGCAGGCGCAGTTCAGCTACTCGGCCGCTATCGGCCTGTTCAATTCCCTCCTCAACCTGGCACTGCTCCTCGTCTTCAACACGATCGCGCGCCGGGCCAACCAAGCGACCCTGTGGTGATGCCGACATGTCCCTGACAACCAACCCCCGAACCCTGGAGAACGCGAACCGGACCATCAGCCCCGGCCGCCCCAGGCGGACCTTGCGGGACAAGTACGGCGACCGGGCCTTCAACATCGCCGCGACGGCCGTCCTCCTGCTGTCCATCCTGGCCGTGGTGTACCCGCTGTACTTCATCGTCATCGCCTCCATCAGCGACCCCAACGCCGTCTATGAAGGCAAAGTCTGGCTGTTCCCCTCCGGTGTCACCACCGAGGGCTACGAACGGATCTTCGCCGACAGCCGGATCTGGAACGGCCTGGGCAACACCGTCATCTACACCGTCCTCGGCACCGCCATAAGCGTCAGCACCATCCTCTGCGGCGCCTACGCACTGTCCCGCAAGGACATGCCCGGCCGGAAGATCCTGATGCTCCTGTTCGTGATCACGATGTTCTTCGACGGCGGCCTCATCACCAAGTACCTTGTGGTCCGCGACCTGGGCATGCTGGACACCGTCTGGGCAGTGGTCCTGCCCGGTGCGGTGGGCGTTTGGAACCTGATCATCGCCAGGTCCTTCTTCGAACACACCATCCCCAACGAGCTGCGCGAAGCCGCCCAGATGGACGGGGCCACTGACTTCAAGTTCTTCTTCCAGATGGTGCTGCCGCTGTCGAAGCCGCTGATCATGCTCATGATCATGGTCCACGTTGTGGCGCAATGGAACTCGTTCTTCGACGCACTGATCTTCCTCAACGACGACTCCAAGTACCCGCTGCAGCTCGTCCTGCGCAACATCCTGATCCAGTCAGACGTCTCATCCACCGGAACCACCGGCGGAGACATCGAATCCTACGCCGCCGCGCAACGGATCGCAGAGCTCACAAAATACGCCATGATCGTCGTCTCGAGCCTGCCACTCATGATTGCCCTGCCATTCATGCAGAAGCACTTCACCAAGGGCGCCATGATCGGCGCCGTCAAATGACCGCATCGCCTAACCTCACTATCCCCCTCCCAGAATAGGAATGACCATGGCATTCAGCCGCAAATTCGCCGCCCTCGGCGCCGTCCTGGCCGGAACATTGATGTTCACCGCCTGCTCCGGCGGCGGCTCAGGCACCACGGAAGTCAAAGACGCCTCCGCGGACTTCGGCTTCCAGGAAACAGGCTTCCCGATCGTCAGCAAGCAGCTGGACCTGACGTTCTCCGGCACGAAGGCAGCGCTTGCCCCGGACTACAACACCATGACCGTGGTGAAGGAATGGGAAATGGCCACCAACGTCCACATCAACTGGGAGAACCTGCCCGAAACGGTCTTCAAGGAAAAGAAGAACCTCATCCTCGCCAGCGGCGACCTGCCCGATGCCTTCTTCAATTCAGGGCTGACCGATTCGGAAATCGCCACCTACTCCGCCAGCGGCACTCTTATCCCGCTCGAGGGACTCATTGAGAAGAACGCGCCCAACCTCTCCAAACTTCTGTCCGAACGTCCCGAGATCAAGGCAGCCATCACCTCCTCGGACGGGCACATTTACTCCCTGCCGTCGGTGGAAGAGCTCGGGCTGGTCCAGTTCCCCAACGAACTGGCCATCAACACCGCCTGGCTGAACAAACTCAACATCCCGATGCCGAAAACCATCGATGAGTTCCACGATGCGTTGCTGGCATTCAAGACCCAGGACGCCTCAGGGACCGGCAAGACCATACCTTTGAGCTTTATGCCCGGCTCCTGGTGCGGTGACATCGTTGACCTGATCGCCGCCCTCGGCGGAGTACCGGACAACATGGACCACCGCATCGTCCAGGACGACAAGGTCATCTTCACGCCCACCCAGGACGGCTATAAGAAAGCCATCCAGACCCTGCACGAGTGGTACCAGGAAGGCCTGATCGATCCCGAATCCTTCTCCCAGGACGACAAGGCCTACCTGGCCAAGGGCAAAGCCGCCACGGAGAACCTCGGCTCATTCGTCTGGTGGGAAATCCCCGAAATGGTCGGCGCGGACCGCGCCAGCAACTACTCGCTGGTCCCCGTCCTGGAAGGCGTGGACGGCAAGCGGCTCGCCAGCCAGTCAAACAACCAGGAAATCGCCCGCGGCGCCTTCGCCATCACCCGGACCAACAAGTACCCGGCAGCCACCATGCGCTGGGCCGACAACCTCTACGACCCCATCCAGTCAGCCCAGGCCAACTGGGGACCGATCGGTGAAACCCTGCAAAAGGACGCCAGCGGCATCCTGACCCAGATCCCCGCGCCGGCCGGGACCAGCGAAGGCGAACGGCGCCAAAAGGTCGCGCCGGGCGGCCCCAAAGCCAACACCGCCGAGAACTTCGAAAACGTCGTGGCCCCTGAACCGAGGGCGGCCCAGCGCCAGAAGACAGTGGAAGAGAACTACAAGCCGTACGCCGGCAACGACGGCTACCCGCCCGTGGCACTGTCCACCGAGGAACTCCAGCAGATCGGCACCATCGAAACGGACGCCGCGTCCCTGGTCAAGCAGAACATGGCCAAGTGGATCGTCTCAGGCGGCATCGAGCAGGAATGGGGCGGTTACCTCTCCCAGCTCAAGAACATCGGCGTCGACAAAATGATCGAGGTCTACCAGCAGGCCTACGACCGCTACAAAACCAACTCCTAGCTCCGCCACACCGGGTGGGCCGGTGCATACCGGCCCACCCTATCCATGCAAACCCGTAATACAGGCTCCCGGAGACCTGCACAGAAACGAGAACCACGTTCATGACTGCCGCGACCGCCACGACAGCCGACACCTTCCGCCCGGCCCTGCACTACGCCGCCCGGAACACCTGGCTCAACGACCCCAACGGCCTGATTTTCCACGGCGGCCTCTATCACCTCTACTACCAGAACAACCCCGTGGACAACGTCTGGGGAAACATGTCCTGGGGTCACGCCACCTCCCCTGACCTGGTCACCTGGACCGAACACCCGGTGGCCATCGCCTGTGATGAGGAAGAGGACATCTTCTCCGGGAGCATCGTCTTTGACCGGGACAACACCAGCGGATTTGGCACCGCCTCGGCTCCGCCCCTTGTTGCCGTCTACACCAGCGCCTTCAAGTCCGGCTCCACGCACGCAGGACTCCAGGCGCAGTCTCTCGCTTACAGCCTTGACGGCGGCTACACCTGGACAAAACACACCGCCAACCCGGTGCTGAACAGGGGCTCAGCCCAGTTCCGTGACCCCAAAGTCATCAGGTACGACGGCGGCGCGGGCAGTTACTGGGTAATGGTCGCCGTGGAAGCTGCAGACTTCCAGGTTGTCCTCTACAAGTCCGACGACCTCAGAAACTGGGAGCCGCTGAGCACTTTCGGACCGGCCAACGCCACCGGTGGCGTCTGGGAATGCCCCGATCTTTTCCCCCTCCCCGTGGACGGGGATCAGGGAAACCTGAAGTGGGTCCTCACTGTTAATCTCAACCCCGGCGGACCCAACAACGGCTCCGCCGGGCAGTATTTCGTCGGAGACTTTGACGGCACCACGTTCACCTCGGCCACCACCGTCACCGAAGGGCTCCAGGACCCCGCCCGGCTGGGCGAATACCAGTGGCTGGACTGGGGCCGGGACTACTACGCCGCCGTCTCCTTCAGCGACGCCCCGGACAACCGCCGCCTCATGATCGCCTGGATGAACAACCGGGACCACGCCAACCAGATCCCCACCACACCCTGGCGCAGCCCCATGACCCTGGCCCGCGAAGTCTCCCTCCACACCGTCGACAGCCAACCCCGCCTCGTCCAGCAACCCGCAGGAGATCACCATCTTCGTGGACCGCTGCTCCCTCGAAGTCTTCGCCGAGGAAGGCCAGGTCACCATGACGGAACTGATCTTCCGCGCGCACACAAGCACCGACTTGGCCATCTACGCCCTCGGCGGCACAGCCACCGTCGAGAGCCTGGACATCACCCACTACGCGTAACCGTGCACTCCAGCTGAGGGCATCCGATGCGCGGCCCGGATGCCGCCAGTCCGGAGCCAGCGGTCCTGAAACGTGTCAAGCTGTTCAATTACAGTGGACCCATGAAGACACTCCGTGTTGTTGTGCCAACCCCACTGCCCGAGGAACTGTGCGAGCTCATTGAGCGGACCGAGCCTCGAGTGGAGGTCGTCCGCGACCAGGCGCTGCTGCCCCCGCAGCGCTATCCGGGCGACCACAGCGGCGACGAAACCTTCACGCGCACCCCGGATGAACAGGCCCGGTTCGAGAAGCTGATCGACTCTGCTGATGCATTGTACGGCGTGCCGGACCAGTCGTCGTCGCAGCTCAAACGCACGGTTGAGGCGAACCGGCGGCTGCAGTGGGTTCACACGACGCCTGCC